>CAZEOC010000142.1:0-8988 GCA_964513525.1 uncultured Saprospiraceae bacterium
GGCATAATGGTGAAATTTCGGTTACTTCTAAACCAAAAATTGGTACTACATTCAGTTTTTCGATTGCTAAAGAATTAGCTTAATTAAGCTTTGAATTATGGAATCAATTACTTCCAATTTCAATTATTATAAAAGAATAATAAAACCCTAAATCTCTTTTATTAATCCTTCAAATGTTATAATGAAGTAATCTTATCTACCTAAAACCATTATCTGTTTTTCTCAATCATAGCTATCGCTTCTGGAATTTTGCAATACAGAATTAATTAGATATTTTGCTGAAAAGCTGATATTTTGCCAGTTTTGTAATTCAGAATATGGAACTACTAATTAAATCACCAATACAAGTAATCAATCGTTTATACAGAAGGAAAAATATTCATCCAGATAAGTTTGAAATTTTTCTAAATGCCTTAGATAACTATTTTTATTATACAGATAGAGCTAAAAAGATTGAGGAAACTGATGAAAATATCCATCAATATTTAGGCGATTTTCTTAATGTGTTCTATCCAAATTCTGAACAAAAACATAAATTCTATAAAGAAATTGCAGAGACAAATTGGGTGATTTCGGAAACTGAAAACGAGAATATTCAGCTATTGTTTAATATTAAAAATGCTACAAATACTGCTGAAATGATTTCAGTAGAAAATCCTAATAAAAAAGCTTTACATGAATTAATCATTTCTTATTTACAAGAAAAAATCATTGATGAAAATCAAGAATTGAAGCATTTAGTAATAACGAATTTGGATGATTTTTTCATTTTTGATGTTGCAGAGTTTGATTCACAATTCTATGGGAATAATGCTCTTGTTGAAGAATTTAAAAAATGGGAATTGACTCAATTTGATGAGGAATCTTTAGATAGAATCTATGATTTTCTAAATGAATTTCTTGAACAAAATTCAATTGAATTAAATCCACTCCATTTTAATTTATTAGAAATTCAACCAGATTTAGAAGCTTTCAAACATACAGAAAATCAAAATAACAACTTAGAATCAGAACGTCGATTAGCAGCAATTTATAAGATTTTTGCACCTGATTTTTTGTTAAAACAATTCCATGAAAATGATTCTAATGAACTAAATGAGAAATTCTATTTTGAATTATTGCACATTTTAGGATTAGAGGAAAAAACAGAAAGCGGAAGAAAGGTTATAATTCGTTGTTCAAATCCTAATGTTGGTTCCTTATTAGAAAATACAATCACAAAACTTCGTACGGAAGATTTATTATACGGATTACGGAAGCAAAAACAATTCGGCGAATCGGATGAAGAACGCTATTTTAACGTTGCTTTTGATTTAATGATTACTTGGCTGAATAGGATTTTATTTCTAAAATTACTCGAAGCTCAACTGATTATTTATAATGCAGAAGATGATGACAAAGCTACTTTTCAATTTTTGCATCCTTCAAAAATGACTGAGTTTGATACTTTGAATACCTTATTTTTTGAAGTTTTATCAATACCAGAAAAAGAAAGAGAAAAGCATATAACGACTTTATATGGAAGAATTCCTTATTTGAATTCTTCTTTATTTGAAGTAACAGAATTGGAACGAAGAACGCTTCGTATTTCTAATATAAAAGATAGTACACTTTTACCAATTTATGAAAACTCAATTCTAAAAAAGACTACTGAAGAAATAACTTTAGATACTGATAATCAATTGATTGAGTTGCCAACCTTAAAGTATTTGTTAGACTTTTTGGAAGCTTATGATTTTGGAGCAGATGAAAGTGAAAGTATTTTAAAAACGGAAACAAAACCATTGATTAATACGACTATTTTAGGTTTAGTTTTAGAGAAAATTAATGGTTATCAAGAAGGTTCTTTTATTACGCCAAATCATATTTTAATGAATATGTCTCGGGTTACTTTACGCCAAATTGTTATTGATAAATTCAATGATGAAATTAATGGATTTGGTGTAAATGTAAATACGTTTGAAGAACTTCAAGCTTTTTGTCAAAAGCTATATAAAACTACCAATTTGACAAAAGCCAATCAATTAATAAATTCAATTACGATTTGTGATCCTTCTGTTGGTTCTGGTCGTTTTTTGGTTGCTGCTTTAAATGAATTATTAGTTATAAAATCAGAATTAGGCGTTTTATGTGACCGAAATCATAAATCCCTTTTGGGTAAAATCAATTTACAAATTGTAAATGATGAATTGATAATTACTAATCATCAAAATGTTCCCTTTGTTTATAAAGTCAGTTTTGCTTCAGGCTTAAGAAAACTTGTTCCTGAACTCCAAGAAATCCAAGAAACCATTTTCCTTGAGAAAAAATATTTGATTGAACATTGTTTATTTGGGGTCGATATTAATCCAAATGCAGTGAAAATTTGTCGCCTAAGATTATGGATTGAGCTCTTGAAAAATGCATATTATCGTCAAGGTAGAAATACACAATTGGAAACCTTACCAAATATTGATATTAATATTAAAACAGGAAATGCTTTGATTTCAAGGTTTGCTTTAGATTCGGATTTGAATGAAGTTTTCAAGAAAACTGAATATAGTGTTGAGGAATATAAACGAAGTGTAAAAGCCTATAAAACAGAAGCTAATAAAAAAGAAAAACGTAAACTATCGGAATATTTGGAAGAAATAAAGTCAGAGTTTCAAATTACTTTTGATAAGCGACAATTGGAAAAAATAGCTAAAGTTAGAGGTAAAAAAGACCAATTAGAATTACAAATTACTTATAATAGAAACTTAGGTTATCAACCGACAGAAAAGGAACTTGATGACTTAAACAAATTTACAAACAGTTTATCAAAACGAGAACAAGAAAAAGCCGAAATTCTTTCTTCTGATATTTATCAAAATGCATTTGAATGGCGTTTTGAATTTCCAGAAGTTTTGGATGAAAATGGTGTTTTTAATGGATTTGATATTGTGATTGGAAATCCACCGAATACAAAAGCTTCATTAATTAAGCCGCTTAAATTTGCTTTAAAAAAGACTTTTGTCGTCTATCAATCAAATGTAGATTTATACATTTATTTCTTTGAGTTAAGTCGTAATTTGCTGCAAGAAAATGGAATGAGCCATTTAATTACTCCAAATAATTGGCTTAAAACGAAGTCAACTACTACATTAAGAAATCTACTTTCTAAGAGTAAGTTGATTAAGATTGAAGACTACGAAAAGCAACAATTATTTAAAGATTTTTCTACCACAACTGCGATAAGTCAATTTTCTAAACAAGAAATCGCAACAGAAAGAATCTTTTCAGCTATTAAAATTCAAAAACAATAGTGTTTTTAAGGTGTTGATATTAATATAAATTGATGAAAAATTAAACACATTAACACCTATAAAATATAGTTTTTTTAGATTTTGGATTTTATTGAAAATTAAGCTATTTTTCATAAGTATTTATGTGTTGCAAGTATTAAAAATGAAAAAAGTAGTAGCCTTCGGTGCAAGTAGTAGTAATAATTCTATCAATAGTAAATTAGCAAAATTTGCTTCTGAACAAATACAAAATGTAGAAGTAACCTTTTTAGATTTGAATAATTACAAAATGCCTTTGTATGATATTGATGATGAAATTGCAAATGGAATTCCGGAATTAGCTTTAGAAATGAAAAAATATATTACTGATTCAGACGGAATTTTGATTTCTTTTGCAGAACACAATGGAAGTTATTCAGCTGTTTTTAAGAATATTTTGGATTGGGTTTCTCGTATTAAGGGCGATACTTTTATGAGTAAATCAATGTTCTTATTGGCAACTTCACCAGGAAGAAGAGGCGGACAAGGCGTTTTGCAGCATGCTTCTTCAAGGTTTCCTTTCATGGGCGGAAACGTAGTTGCTACTTTTTCTTTACCATCTTTTGGTGATAATTTTTCTAATGAAAAAGGAATTGCAGATGAAACCTTACTAAAAGAATTTAAAGTACAATTAGAAGCTTTTCAAGCTGCTTTAAATGATTAAAGTTTAATAAAAAAAGCAATCTCTTTTAATTATTTATTAATCGTTGAATTCAAATAATCTTAATTAATCTACTAAATTTACAAAAGCAAAGTTAGGAGAGGTGTTAAAATTTATTCTTTATTATTTTAATAACTCGAAGTTTAAATCATACAATCTTTTAGGTTACTAAAGGATTGTATGAAAAAATAGTATCTCAAACTTAAGTCCGATTAGATAGATTAAAAGATATGAAAAAATACAAAATTCGATTTGTTGTAAATCCCTTTTCTGGGAATACCTCAAAACGAAATTTAGAAAAAGCAATTGTAAAATATTTAGATTTAAAGCAATTTGATTATAAGGTCATTTATACCGAATATGCAGGTCATGCTATAAGTATAACTCAAAATGCTGTCAAAGAAGGTGCAGACATAGTTGTTGCAGTTGGAGGAGATGGTTCAGTGAATGAAGTGGCAACAGGTTTGATAGGAACAAAGGTGAAATTAGGGATTTTGCCATTAGGTTCTGGAAATGGTTTTGCTCATCATCTTGATATCTCTCAAAATCTTAAAAAAGCTTTTGAAATAATTAATCAGTTCCATTTAGAAGTGATTGATGCAGCTTCTATTAATGGAAAAATATTTGTCAATATTGTAGGTTTTGGTTTTGATGGCTTGATTTCTAATAAAATGAAAAATCGTAAAATTAGAGGTTTATTGGGTTATGCAATTCGAACTTTACCTTTATTATTCTTTTATAATGGCGCTAATTTTAAGATTAAAATAGATAATCATCAAGATTTAGACTTAGATTGTTTCATGTTAGATGTTGTAAATGGAAGTCGATTTGGATATGATTTTAAAATCCATGCAAATGCTGACTTGAAAGATGGTTTATTGCATATCATTGCGATTAAAAAAGTAGCAAAATGGCGTTATATTCCACTTTTATTACAGACACTTCGAGGAACAGTTCATGAAAATAAGATTGTTTCTATTTATCCAGCTAAAAAAGTAAACATTCAAACGGAAGCGAATATTCCAATGCATTTAGATGGTGAAGGAAGATATGAAGATGGTCAATTTGAGATTCATGTTTTACCTAAAGCTTTGGAAGTTATTTGTTAATAGAGTATGAGTCTTAATTCCACTCTATTAATATAATGTGGATTAAGGATTAAAATAGTTGGTAGTGTTACAAATGTGTACTTTTATTTTGATTGGCATTTTTAATTTTAGGTTGAAAGTATTGAAAAAACGTTAAGAACAAGCCGCTGTTTGAGCGTAGCGAGTTTCGGATTGTTTAGTTTTTTTCAATACTTTCAATCGTCAAGAAATTAAATAAGCCTTGATTTTTTGCTTCTTTTTCATTAAGGAAAAAGAAGAAGGATTTTTAAAAAGTTATGATTTTTGATTTCGAAAAGTGCGGATTAATAACACTACCTTTTATTTTACCACGGATTTTTAAAAATACATAGTAGTTTAATCTCTAAACACTAACATCTATTTCGGTAGCAACAACCAAACCTTTCCATAATGATTTAATGCGCCTGAACGCTTCTTTCCTGACTCACCAGTTCCGCAGAAGAAATCCATTCTACCTTTTCCTTTTATTGCTCCACCAACATCTTGAGCTGTCGAAATTTTATACTCATGACCAATAAAATTATCATTATCATCTAAGACAGGAACGGCAACTAATAGTGTACTTCCGAGCGGAATATAACGCTTATCGACTGCCACAGAAACAAAAGGTGACAAAGGAACTCCAGCTGCGCCAGAAGGTTCTTTTTTACTTTTATTAAAAAATACATAAGATGGATTTCGATTTAATAAAGTGCTAACACTATCTGGGTTTTCTGCGCACCAAGTTTTGATGGCTTCTAAAGAGATTTTTTCTTTTGGAACGTGTCCAGCAGCAACCAAATATTTTCCAATACTTTTATAACGATGTCCATTTTGTCCACCATAACTTAATAGTTCCTTCGTTCCATCTTCATATTCTACGATTCCAGAACCTTGAACTTGCATCAAAAAATTATCTAACAAATCATCTGAATAGCATAATTCTAAGCCTCTATTTGCCAAAGCATTTCCATCATCTATTTTTTTTCTGGAAGGCAATCTACCTGATTTTGGTTTTCTATATAATGGATATTTATAAATTTCATCTTTTGTCTTACTCACTTTTATTACTGGAATAAAATAACCTGTGAAATGAACATTTCCACGATTATCTTCTCCACATAATTGATGTGCTTTCACATTTTCAAGAATAGAAACAGAACCATTAGTTTGAGCTGCTTTAATTAGTTGATTTGCTTTTAATAATTGATTATCAGAAATAGATAAACCATTAATATTATACGTTCGTTTTTTCTTACGATTTAGATATTGTTCACTTTTATTTAAAGCAGATAAGGTTATATCATCCAAATTATAAATTTCAGAATTCGGCGTTCGAATTTCATACGTTTTTGTAAAAATTTCCCCGAGCGTATCCTTCCCATCATTAAAAGTGTTAAAATTTAGCGAATTTTCACTTTTTTCTTGTTTTGGTTGTGAGTTTTGTGAATTACAAGCGACTATAGTACAAAGGAAAATGATTCCTAAAAGTGTTCTTTTTAATTTAAAAGTGACCATTGAATTGTTAATTCGTTTAATTTATAATTAATTACTTATTAGACTTTTATCCGTTTTTGACGAACAATTTAGACAAAGATTCTATTTAGAATGTTAAATATCAACTTTTTCTAAAAAAAGCTCAAAAAAAGTAATTTTTCAATTCACAAAATAGGATTGAATTACGTTATAAAATCATAAGCCGAAATTATATTTATATTTATTAGTTAATCCCTCAATTTATTATTGCTATGGAAAGAATTGCACAATTAAACAGTACACTTGCAGAGCGTTTGCAAGGTCGTTTTATCGACAAAGAATACAACGGAGCAGTTGTTATTCGTAAAGGAAATGTACAAATCGATAATATTGGATTTGTTACACTTACTTCAAAGATTGTATGGACAAATGAAAATCAATACAATTTAATTTTAGAAAATATCAGCGATGAAAATGCTGAATTAGGAATCAAAGTAGGAGACGTTATGAATGTAACGATAACCGAAGTAAATAATGATTTTTATATTGCTAATTGCGCATTTAATAATCAACAAATTACAACTAAATTATGGTTTGATTGAAATAATCAAATTTATAATTATACATAAAAGGCGATACTTCATGAAGTATCGCCTTTTGTATTTTTATAATCGAGCTAACAATTCCGTTTTCTTCGCATTGAACTCTTCTTCGGTTAAAATTCCAGCAGATTTCAAATCACCTAACCCTTTTAAGGTTTCCATAATCTCATCCCGAGTCATAGCTTTTTGGCTATCATTTTGATTCTGTTGCTGTTGTTGAGGATTTTGTTGTTGATTCATTTGATTCATGAACATCTGAGCCATTCCCATTCCGATTCCCATATCTACGCCTGCATTTCCACCGCCTGGGTTTTCTGCTGACTTTTCAACTGCATTTGACATCTGAAATTGTTGGAATTTATTCATATTATCGACCATATTCATATTGGTCATTTTATCATAAAATTCCTCTACTTCTTTTGGCAATGAAGTACTTGTGATTTGGAATTTAACTAATTCAATTCCAAAAGGGTCTAAATCTTGCTGCAAAATTGGTGCGATTGCATTACCTAATTCGGTATAATTTGCCACCATATCCAATACAGAAACTCCAGCTTCTGCAATTGCTTCTGCAAATTTAGGAGATACAATATCTCTTAGATGAGCTTCAATCTCACTAATTCTGATAATGTGACCCGTTCCAGCATATTCTGTGAAAAATTTCTTCGGATCTTTAATTTTAATAAAATAAGTACCAAAAGCTTTAACACGAACTTGCTTAAATTCTGGATCTCGTAAAATAATAGGATTTGGCGTTCCCCATTTTAACCCTGGGAAAGTACGAGTACTCATGTAATAAACATCTGCTTTGAATGGTGATTCAAAACCATATTTCCATGATTTAATCGTCGTCAAAATCGGCATATTATCCGTAATCAACTTATGTCTTCCTGGTTCATAAACATCTCCATATTGACCTTCGTCAAGGAACATTGCTAATTGAGATTCTCGAACAGTTAATTGAGCACCATATTTAATTTCTCTATCACGGTCTGGATATTTCCATAAAATAATATCTTTATCATCTTCAATGTATTCAATTACCTCAATGAATTCTCCTTTTATAAAATCAAAAAGTCCCATATTTATTATTAATTTTTAAATCTCAAAACTTAATTAAAAAATCTCCGTATGCTAATAAAACAATTTTTCATACAGAATAATCAGAAAGACAAATTATGAAAAATTTTTATTAAAGCAAAAAAGTTTAGTTAAACACTCATTTCTTTTATTTATTATCTACAGTAATATTAAACTCCTCCAAACAATAAAGTATCCTTGAAATGAAAATCCTAAAAAATTTTATTTTATCATTATTACAAACTGATAATTTACCTTCCGATTTAACCTATAAACAACGGAGGATAATCAAATATACAAATTATGGTGCTTTAATTGTTTCTATAATTCCTTTACTTTTAGGTATAATCTTTTTCATTCTAAATCCCGATTATTTTAATAAAAACTATTGGACTTTAGGAATCAGTTTACTGTATTTAAGTATTCCTTTTATTAATAAATTTCAGTATTACGAATTATCAAAAATAGTAGCTTTACTATTGATAACAGTAGATTTAGTTAGTTTTAACTTATACATTTATAAAGAACCATTTTACCTGATTCTACCGTTTATTGTAGCTAATATATTCTATAGTAAACTTGGACAACGAATAATTATTTCCTTCTCATTATTTATACTTACTCAGGCATTATGTCAGCTTTGGCTGCCGTTATTTTTGTCTCTCGAGTTACGACAACGCGTAGTGACATGGGAACGGGTTTAGAGCTTGATGTTATTGCCGCTGTGGTGCTTGGTGGAACCAGTATCTTTGGGGGTAAAG
>CAZEOC010000143.1:0-8948 GCA_964513525.1 uncultured Saprospiraceae bacterium
AGGATTTGTAACAGATGCATCGAATACTAATCCAATCAATGCAGCAACAATTACTATTACAAATACAATCACAACGGAAAGTTCTGATATATTTGGAGAGTATAAAACAGGAATTGCAACACCAGGAACATATACTGTAACTGCTTCTGCACCTGGATATACAACGGAATCAGTTACTGTATCACTTACAAATGGACAAGTAACACTTCAAGATTTTCAATTAACGCCATTGGCAGCATTTACAGTAAATGGGCAAGTAGTAGATAATGAAGGAAATCCATTAGAAAATTCAACTGTAGTAATAGAAAATATTGATTATGTCTATGATTTAACAACAGATGCTAACGGAGATTTCTCAACTTCAATATTTAATGGAACGTATAAAGTTTTAGCTGGAAAATGGGGATTTGAAACAAAATTAATAGTAGATACTACGATTAGTGCAGCTAATGGAAATTTAACGATTGAGTTAGAAGCAGGTTATCAAGATGAGTTTGCTTTAGATTTAGGATGGATTACGACTTCTACCGCACAATCTGGAGATTGGCAAAGAGGAATGCCTAACGGAACATCTGATGGAACATATGGGCAAGTTGCTCCAAATACAGATGTTGCTGGAGATATTGGTACACAATGTTATGTAACAGGAAATACTGGTTCTACAGTAGCAGATGATGATGTTGATAATGGAATTGTACGTTTAATTTCACCAGCTTTTGATGCATCTAATTATTTAGAACCGCATATATCACTTTCTTCTTGGTTTGTAAATGTAGGTGGAAATGGAAGTCCAGATGATGCAATGACTTTTGAAATTGATAATGGAACAACAACTGTTGCAATTGATAATATTGATGTTTCTAATCCTGCTTGGGAAGCGAAAGATTACAAATTAAGTGATTTTATTACGCCATCAAGTACGATGCGTTTTTATGCAATTACGTCAGACCTTCAAGGAAGCGGACATATAGTAGAAGCTGGAATTGATGATTTCAAAATCTATGAAGGTGACCCTTCTAATACGAATAATCAGAATGGTTCAATTGCAGCAATTGAAGTTTATCCAAATCCTTTCAATGATGTTTTATTATTGGATTATCAATTGGTAAAACCGCAAGCTACTTTAGAAGTTTATAACTTAGTTGGTCAATTAGTAGAAAGTCAATTTATTGATAATCGTAAAGGACAATTGAAAGTTGGAGCTACATTAGAAACTGGTGTTTATTTGGTGAGAATTGTTCAAGAAGGACAAGCAAGTAAGACACAAAAAATTGTAAAAGTAGATTAATTGATTGTGAAGTAAGTTATTTCTTGTTTTAAGATGACCAACCTATTAGGAAAAAATTACTTTTAGTAATTTTCATCTAATAGGTTTAAACTTTTTTTATTAAAGAGAAGGACTTAAATCTATTAGGTGATTTATTTTATAAAAATAAATTCCCTAATAGGTTGATAATTAAAACCTTACCTAAATAAAAAACAAAATCTAAAACATTAGATTATTTATATTTATGCATAAATTGATTAGAAATGCACTAAATTACAAGAAATATGATTGCTTGTGTTTAGTGCATTTTTTTAATAAAATTACTCTTCTAAACGAATATTAAATTAGAAACGGTGAAAACAATCGAAGTCAAAAAAGGACAAATTCTACAACGAACTGGAGATTTAAATACAAAAGGATATGTCGTAAAATCTGGATTATTACGCAGTTATACAATTGACGAAAAAGGGAAAGAACATATTTTCATGTTTGCTTCCGAAGGTTGGATAATCGCCGATAATGTAGCAATTGATGAATACGCAGATTTGTTTATAGATACGCTTGAAGATTCCGTTTTAATTCCATTTGAAAAGAATGCGTTTACAGTACATGACCCTGCAAAAATAATCAAAAGACTTTCTGTGCTACAAAAACGAGTGATTATGTTGATGAGTTCTTCAGCAATTGAACGATACGAACATTTTATAGCAAAATATCCAGAAATTACGCAACGAGTTCCTCAAAAAATGATTGCTTCATATCTTGGCATTACACCAGAAGCTTTGAGCGCTGCAAAACGGAAACGTTTCAAGAAATGATGAAAAATATCAATTCACCTAATTAATATTATTAGTAATAATAATTACCAAATTTCAATTATAAATAACCCATAACAAAACCTAAAATATCATTCCCTAATAGAATCCTACTTTCTTAATCTATATTAATGTTTACCTTTTTTCCTTCCACTATATTTGCATTATTATTCAAAACAAAAAATCGTTTATTATGAAAAACTTTAAAATAATTTATTGGGTAAGTACAGGACTTTTGACTGCTATGATGTTGATATCTGCTGGAATGTATATTTTTAATAATGCTGAGGTTAGTGAAGTATTTAGTGGTTTAGGTTTTCCAGCTTATATAATTTATCCTTTAGCAATTGCTAAGATATTAGGTATCGCAGCTATTTGGTATAATAAATTTACTTCTTTAAAAGAATGGGCTTACGCTGGTTTTTTCTTTGATTTTGTATTAGCCTTTTCTGCTCATATTATGATTGGAGATGGAGAATTTGCGCCAGCTATAGTAGCAATGGTATTATTATTTACTTCTTATTTCTCTTGGAAAAAATTAGCAGAATGAATATTATAATAACAGGTGGACATACAGGAATGGGTTTAGAGTTGACAAAAGAACTCTTAGCAGAAGGGCATCAAATTGGTTTGATTGTTCGCTCAGAAAGTAGAGTGAATGATGCAAAGAAAGCGCTTGAAAACACTGCAAATCTTCAATTTTTTGTAGCGGATTTAGGAAAGCGAAATGAAATTCAAGCAGTAGCTGAAGCTATTAAAAACAAATGGAATATTGTAGATGGCATTTTTAATAATGCAGGTGTATTGTTAGACAAAGCTTATTATTCTGAACAAGGGAATGAAATGCACTTTGAAATTAACACTTTAACACCTTACTATTTAGTTACATCTTTAAAGTCATTATTAGATAATTCTGAAAATGCTTTTGTTGTAAATACGGCAACTTCAGGTTTAAATAATCAAAAATCTCTTAACATTAAAGAATTAAAACGACCAACTAAATTCGTAAAATTGATTGGTTCGTATATGCATTCGAAATTGGCTTTGGTTTTAATGATGAATTACTTAGCAAAGCAATGGTCGAATATAAGATTCATTAATGTCGCGCCTGGATCCGTGAAAACTAAGATGACTTCTGGTGAAGGAATGCCATTTCTATTAAAACCAATTCGTAATTTATTCTTTTCATCTCCAGAAAAAGGTGCAGAGAAAATTTATAAAGCTGCATTTGATGAAAAATTCAGTGATAAAAGTGGCATTTATGTCAATGGAAATATCAAACCGATTCAATTTGAACTCAGTGAGTCTGAATTTGAAGAAATACTATCAGATAATTTAAATTAAAAACTATGAAAAATTATTCTATTTTTTTTAAAGCTTCAGCGGTTTTATGGATTGTTTGGGGATTGGTACATGTTTTAGCAGGTGTATTAACTGTTAATTTTATCCTTTCAGGTGATATTGCTGGTTCAGTTGGCGGTATTGCAGATGCTGTAGATGCAGCAACTTTACAAGCCGATTATCCAAAAGCAGCTGGTGCAATTATTGGACAACATGGATTCAATTTACTTTGGATTGGTATTGTTACTTTTATAAGTGCTTTTTACGTTTGGAAAGGTAATAAAAACGCTATTTTCTTAGCAGCAATCACTGGTGGATTAGCAGATTTAGGTTATTTCTTATTTATGGATTTAGGCGGGTTTGTTAATTTTCTTCCAGGTACATTAATGACGATAATTTCAGCTGCTGCAATTATTTTGAGTTTCTACGCACATTTTTCTAACCGAGAAAAATAAAGTTATAATTAAGAATAAAACGAACCTTACGGAGACAAAAACTTCGTAAGGTTCATTAATGCTCATTTATTTATAACTTCCAACTATAATCTTCCTTCCCGACATCAATTAAAAAACCTTCAAAATCAATTCCAACCGATTTTGGTTTTTTATCTACAACCAAAATTAATTGATTTTCAATTTGCTTAAATAAATGCTTTTTTGAATAAAGCAAATCATCATTCTCATCTTGTACATAAATTGAAATATAATCTGCTAAAGGCAAAGATTGTAAAGTCCCTTTTGTGACTGATTTTGTCGTTAGTGTTTGACCATTTTTATCTGTGAAGTCCTTATTGTTTTTATTACTATAGTATTTTGAAATATTCAAATCAAGTGTAATTTCATATTGACCATTTGCTAATTTTTTGCTCGTTGCATTTGTGATTTCGTTATCATAAAGCGTGATACTTTTAAACCAATCGTCTATTAAATATTGCAAAGAACCTGGCGTGACTTTTTCTATATTTTTAACTAATTCTACAGCCGTAACATAAGGTGCATCTGCAAATTTATTATCAACTAGAAATTGCTGTAAAGCTTGATTCAAAACAGTTTCACCTAAATAATCATTCAAAGCACACATGATAATCGACCCTTTTCGATAATGCACAAAGTCATGTCCGCCAAGCGAATACATCAATGGTTTTTCGGGCGTATATGCGTATCGTCTTTGACGTAAATATAAATCCAAATCCATCTGTAAGAATTTTTGCATAGCAACTTCGCCTCGTTCTTTTTTGAGTGTTTGTAAAGCAACATATTCTGCCAAACTTTCGGTGACCGTTTTTGCACCGTCAACATTCGCAGGAACAACTTGATTTCCCCACCATTGATGCGCCAATTCATGTGCCGCAATATAGAATGGCAAGTCGATATTTCCTTTTCTAACATCGGCAATAAAGCGATATTCAGAAAAAGGAATAACGTTTCCGTAAACCGTAGAATGTGAACCATAAGTCAATGGAAATTCTACAATTCGAGCTTGTTGATGTTGATAATCGCTAAAGTTTTCTGTACAAAAATCTAAAGAAGCTTTTAGTCCGTCTAACATTTGGTCAGCCGTTCCATCGTGATGATAAAATACTTCTAAATTGACGCCTTTATAGTTTTCTTTTTTCGTTTCATAACGCCCAGAATTGAACCCAAAACTATATTTAATCGGTACATCCATTTTATAATGAAAATAGCTTCTATTGTCTTTTTTCCATTCCTTTTTTAAATAACCAGGAGCAATCGCTATTTGGTCAATCGAAGTGCTGACAATCGCTTCAAAGTCTAAACGGTCGGCATCATTCGCCATATAAGAAGTCGCTAAAGCGGTGCTGTCATGCGGACTTTTTGCTCTGTTCGCTGTCCGAACGCCTAATCTCGGGAAAACATCTTGCCCGATATAAGTACCATTTTCTAAAACATTAGAATTAATAGATAACCAAGTATTTGGTGTGTTTTTAATGACGAATTTTAACGTTAAACTATCGTTTGGTTGAAGGGTTTTTGATAATTTAAAAATCTCTGCTTTGTTATTTTCATCTTTATAAATTGATTTTGATTCGGCTATTATTAATTCAGTTATTTCCTCAAATCCAGCTTGGATAAATAAAGTATCAATTGGTTTTTGAGATTTATTAACTAAAATATATTCACCTTTTGCTTCAAAATTGCGCTCATTTGGATAAATATCTAAATTCACTTTTACAGAAGTTATTTTCGGTAAAGTCAAGTTAGTATAAGCGGCATATTGTTCATTATATTTAGCAAAAGCGGTCTTTTCATCTGCGTCATTTTGAATCGTTTTATGAGCATAATTGGTTTCATAATATAAATTAAAACCTAAACTCAAAAAGCCAATTAAAAATACCATTGAAACCGTTACTGTTTTTAAATTTAATCTGCTTTTTGCAATTTGTAACCGTTCTACAAAAGATTGTGGTAAACCTCGAATCCAAAGTAAATAAGCTAAACAAGCCAAAAATCCACCAAGTAAAAACCAATAGATTTTATAACTATAAAATGCTAATAAACTATCGCCCCAACCATTCAAATCTGAATAAATTACATCCGTTCCAATATTAAATAAAAAGGCATAATCGTGGATTCCGAAAGTCGGTAAACCCATAATTCCCATTGAACCCAAAATCAATAAGAATAAACCTAAGTAAGCATTCGTAAATAAAGTTTG
Organism: uncultured Saprospiraceae bacterium; assembly: GCA_964513525.1. Taxonomy (GTDB): domain Bacteria; phylum Bacteroidota; class Bacteroidia; order Chitinophagales; family Saprospiraceae; genus CAWVWD01. The sequence continues at coordinate 6,100 of CAZEOC010000143.1, forward strand.
CACGAAAATAGATGCCAACGCCCAAATAAAATGTCCAATAAAATTGATACAATATAATTGAAATAAATATTGTCCAAATTCAAAATTATAATATCCTCTAAATGCTTGTGTCGCTGTACCTGCAACAATTATGATAGCTAATAAAACGATTTGCATTTGTAATAAAGCAACCAATTTCGATAATAATAAACTCCAATTTGGAATCGGAGAAACATCAACTAATTCATTCATATTTGCCATTCGAGTTCTATTTATTAGAACACCAGCATATAGGAAAGTTAGAATATTGATTACGCCAGCAAACATTAATGTTGGAATGCGTAACATTGCCCAAGTTACAGGCAAAATTTCAAAACCATGTTGTTGTGGTTGCTGCATTTGTTGTGCAAAAACGGCGGCAATTCCACAAACTAAAAGCGTTAAAAATATTCTATTGGTGATTAGAAACTTAAAATCGCTCATTGCTAAAGACCAACTTATTTTTAGTTGATTAATAAAGGAAAAATCATAATTAATAGTCGGTAGGTTTACCCCAACTCTTCCATTAGAATAGAATGGAACAATACTCGAATCTCTTTTCGTTTGTTGTTTTAGTTGAGCTTCTTTCCATTTTAAGGGAAGGATTGAGGATGGATTAAATTCCAATCCATTTTGCGATAAAGAAAAATTACGAAACATCGTTATAAATAATACGACTGCGATACCAAAACGGATTAGTCGATTGTATAAAATAATACCTTGTATCGGAATCAAAGTCGAATTGAAATCATCAAAAGTCCAATCTTGAACGACATAGCCAATTGTATTTGTTCCAAATAAATCGAGTAATGCCATCATATATTTATCTTCGATTCCAGGCAAAAAACTACCAACCAAAATCTGAACAAAGAACAAAATCAAGATTAAAACAAAACCAGTATAAATATTTCGAGTCAAACTCACAATGACAAAAACAAGTGTTCCGATTAATAAAATATTAGGAATAATATACACCCAAAACGGTTGCAAATAAGCCAATAATTCATTGTCACCTATTTTCCCAATATCAATTCCAGATAATAATGTTCCAACGAAAAAACCAAATGGAATCATCAGACATATCAACGTAGCAATCGTAATTCCACTCAGAAATTTTGCGAATAAATAACTACTTTTCTTAATCGGGAAAGTGTATAAAATAGTATAGGTTTCTGTTTTGAAATCTCGATAAATCGTATTCCCAACAATGATAGTAACTAAGAATAAAATCAAATTATCGAAATAGGTCATTTTTTCAAAAATTGCAAAAGGTGCGTTTTGCAATTTGATATTTCCTGTCGAAACAAAATCATCAAAAACACCAGCATTTTCTGCCATTATCATTATTGCGATACCAAAAAAAATCGCACTATAAATATAAAATGAAGCTTGTTTCAGCCAATGTTTGATTTCGTAAATATATATCGTTTTAAACATGATTTTTCGTTTTTTTAGTTGATTGAACTCACCTCAACCCCTCTCTTTCAAAAGAGGGGCTTTTACAACCTTGCTGTTTCCTGTATGAATAAATAGCTATAAGCTATTTTGAAAGTCCCTCTCTTTCAAGAGAGGGGTTGGGGTGAGTTTAAATTAATATCCTACTACTTCCCCAATTCCACAAAATAAACATCATCTAATTGTGGTTCCACAATTGCAAAGTTTTCATTCGGTTTTGTTTCCGAAAAAACTCGAATATTCATTGAATTATCTGGATTGTAATTAGAAGATAGCACTTGGTGATTAGCTTTCATTTTTTCTAATTCTAAAGGTTGAATTGGAGTCTGCCAAATCTTGTTTTTCAAGTTGTTTGTTGCAGTATTTGGTTGTTCTTGTAATAAGATTTTACCAGTATTCATTATTGCCATATCGTTACAAAGTTCCTTGACATCTTCTACAATATGTGTGGAAAAAATAACGGTATTTTCTGTTCCAACTTCTCGTAAAACATTCAAGAAACGATGGCGTTCTGCGGGGTCAAGTCCAGCAGTCGGTTCATCTACAATGATGAGTTTTGGATTGTTTAATAACAATTGTGCAATGCCAAAACGTTGTTTCATTCCACCAGAATAAGTGCTGACTGCTTTCTTCCGTTTGTCATATAAATTGGTAATTTCTAATACTTTCTGAACAATGATTTGACGTTCTTTTTTAGAAGAAATTCCTTTTAGTGTCGCAAAATAATCTAAAAGGGATTCTGCAGATATTTTTGGATAGACGCCGAAAGATTGCGGTAAATAACCCAATACTTTTCGGAGTGCCATTGGTTGATTTAAGACATCAATTCCTTGAAAATTAACTGTTCCACTATCTGGTGTTTGAAGCGTGGCAATGGTTCTCATCAAAGATGATTTTCCTGCACCATTTGGTCCTAATAAACCGAACATTCCTTTTCCGATTTCTATACTTAGATTGTCAATAGCTTTTACGCCATTATCGTATGTTTTCGCTAAATTGTTGATTATTAATTGCATCGTTTTGATTTTTTTTAAACACATAGGTACGTAGAAACATAGTTTTTGATTTTAGCCTTACTAAAATAAATCTATTAAAACTATGTACTTATGTGTTTAAAATCAAAAGTAAATTAATCAGTAATGTTTTTCAATTTTCGATGTTGAAGGGACTGTTTTTGATGATGAAGGGATGAAATGAGAATTTGGGTTGTTGGTCAAGGAGTTACGATTTTGCGAGTTGTGTTACGGGTTGGACTCAATGATGATAGCTATATTATTGTTGGAAACTTAAGTATAAGAGCATGTCTAAATTTCTATCGGCAGAAAACCAATACTTTACGAACTTGACTTCAAAATAATTGATTTATTTAGCTCGCT
>CAZEOC010000144.1:0-5870 GCA_964513525.1 uncultured Saprospiraceae bacterium
TTACTTCTCGTGCGGAATATCGAATTTTATTGCGACAAGATAATGCAGATTTGCGTTTAACGCCAATCGCAAAACGCTTGGGAATGCGAAATATGGATGAACGTATGAATCGTGTTGCGGAGAAGCAAAAAGCGGTTGTAGATATTGAACGATTCTTTAGAAAAACGAGTTTAGCAGCAGATACTATCAATGGATATTTGGAAAGTATTGGCAGTTCAAAAATCAAACAATCGGTTAAAGCACATTCTATTTTGTTGCGTCCGCATGTTTCGATTAAAGAGATGGCGAATGTTTTTCCAGAGTTACAAACTTTCATTGATAATCATGATGAAGAATTTATCAATCAAGCTGAAATTTCTATGAAATATGCAGGTTATATTGGTAAAGAACAAGAAATGGTAGAGAAAATGAATCGTTTGGAATCTGTTCGTTTGACAGAAACTTTTGATTATGAAACGATAACATCACTTTCAGCAGAAGCAAGAGAAAAATTAAATAAATTAAAGCCAATGACGATTGGACAAGCAAGTAGAATTAGTGGAGTTTCTCCATCTGATATTTCAGTTTTGTTAGTTCATTTGGGACGATAAATTAATGCTTTTACTTTGTTTATTACGAATAAAAATGCCGTTCAACTTATCTAAGTCGAACGGCATTTTTTCGTTTATAATTTGTAGAAGAATCTTTTGGTAATTAATATGATAATTAAATCCCATTCAATTTCGTCAAGATAATTGGTTTGTCATCTGTAACAATGATAGTATGTTCGTGTTGTGTAACAAAACTTTTATCCTTTGTAATGAATGTCCAGCCATCATCAGCTTGAACAACCTCTTCTGCTTTAGTAGAAATAAAAGTTTCTAAAGCAATTACCGTGTTTTTTTGAAAACGAAGTTTATTACTTCTATCCTTGAAACAAGGAATTTCGCCTGGTGCTTCATGAAGACTTCTTCCAACTCCATGACCACATAAATTTTTAATTACTTTGAAGCCACGTTTTCTTGCTTCTCTTTCTATAAATCCTCCAACATCAGAAATTCTAACTCGACTTTTAATTTTTGGAATGGCTAAGTTTAATATTTCTTGTGAAGCATCGACCAACTTTTGTAAGCCTTGAATATCTTCTCCAACGATAAATGAACCACCATTATCACCATAAAAACCGTTCAATTCCGCAGAAACATCAATATTGACTAAATCACCATCTTTGATAATAACATCTTCCCTCGGAATTCCATGACAAACTTCATGATTGACACTAATACAAGCCATTCCTGGGAAATCATAATCTTTAGTTGGGGCAGAATTAGCTCCAAATTCAGCTAAAATTTTTGCTCCATAATCATCTAATTCCTTAGTTGAAATACCTGCTTTTGTAAATTCTCGCATCTTTTTCAACGTAATTGCCACTGCACGACCAGCTTCAGCTATTCCTTTTAATTCTGCTTTATTCTTTATTAACATTCTGTATTAATGTTTTTAATCACTAATTGTTTTATTAATTCGATGCCTTTAATTATCGCTTCCTGCTTCAATCCAAAATCGAGTTGCATCCAAACTCGTTCCATAAGTAAATTCACAATTTAGAATAATAGTTTTCCCTTTTACAATTTCTTTTTCAGTTTCTAAACGACAAACCGTTGGCGGCATTAAACTATCTGTACCTGTGAAATTGCAACCTTCTGTAATTTCTACCATCGAATGAAGATAAACTGCATTAACCTTACCCGAAAGTAATGGAGTAATGGAAATTTTCTTATGAACCACAAAGGTATTAATTTTATATAAATCAATGGTATTTACAATAGTAGGAAGTGAAAAAATGGTTGGCAAGTGTCTGCTAAAGTTAATCGGATAATGTTTCTTCTCTTCCTCAAAATCAGTATTTGCTAATTGAATAGTATTAATAATATTTTGTGGTAACAAATGTCCGTCAGGTTTCAAAAATTGTCGTAAATGTCGAAAAATTGGAACTTGGAATTCATTAATACAAAAAATACTCATCAGTTCTCCTATAATAATATCAACCTTTTCAGGTAAATGAACTTGCATTGCATCTCCCCAGATTAATTCGACTTTATCTTCCCATTTATGTTCTTGTATTGTTTGTTGAATACTTTCAAATAAATCTGGATTATTTTCAATTAAATAGGCTTTTTTGACTTTTGATAAGTAATGTTTTGTCAAAACCATATTACCAATACCAGCTTCACAGACAATTTTATTATCAAAATCAAGTTTATCGAATGCTTTATAGAAAGCTTGAATTCGAGTTTGGTCGCTTTCCATGACTTTATAATATATTGGCGGAAAGCCAAAATGATTTTCATCAAAAGTTTGGGCTTTAAGCAAATCGTATTTTAAATTATTATAATTAGCGATAATCTTAGAAAAGAGTATTGATGACATATTTTGAGCTATTAATAAGAACCATTAAAATAAGCGACTATTTTTAATTTCTTAAATGTAATTTTGTATTAGTAGAAGGTTTAACCGTTGCATTAAAAACAAAAATAAGTATTAAAAACTATGAAAAAAAGTATATTTAATTTAAGACCGACAGATGAGTTTATTGAATTGATTCGATTATTGAAATTTGAAAATATCGCACAAACAGGTGGACATGCTAAAATATTAGTAGAAGATGGATTTGTCTTTGTAAATGGAGAACAAGAATTCAGGAAAAGACGTAAATTAAGACCTGGAGATGTAGTGGAATGTGATGGAAATTCAGTGGAAGTTTTTGACTCAAAGTAATATACTAATGGAAAAACGGAAAGTATTTTTATATATAAGTATGAGTTTAGATGGTTTTATTGCGGATGAAAATGATGATTTATCTTTTTTATCAATGGTAGATTCTGAAGGCGAAGATTATGGCTATTTTGACTTTGTGAAAAATATTGATACTTACATCGTTGGGCGAAAAACGTATGAAGTCATTCTCGGATTAGTAGGAGAATTCCCACAGGCAAAAATGTACAATTGTTATGTTATTACCAGACAAAATATTCCAAATCAGAAAAATATTACTTTTTATAATGGGAATATTTCAGATTTAATACAAAGTATCAGGCAATCAAATGGAAAGCATATTTATTGTGATGGTGGAGGAGAGATTGTAAAGTTATTAATGGATAATCAATTGATAGATAACTTTATTATTTCTATTATTCCAACTATTTTGGGCAATGGAAAAAGGTTATTTATTGGTAATACAAAACCATCGAATTTAAAATTGATTAATACTAAGACTTTTGAAAAAGGTTTGGTTCAATTACATTACGAAAGAATATAGGAAATTATATAATAGTAGAGTTTATATTGATTCTGAATTTAATTTTACCGTTTTGAACTCTTTTTATTAATTTTCAATTAATATTGGTGTATTACGATTGTTGAATAAATCAAGTGTGTATATTTATATTATTCGTCAATCCTTAAGAAAATCGTATTCAAATATTATGTTACAAAAAGTAAGAATAGATAAATGGCTTTGGAGTGTTCGAATTTTTAAATCTCGAACAATGGCAACAGATGCTTGTAAATCTGGAAAAGTAAAAATTAACGAAAAAGGAGTGAAACCTTCCTATATGGTGAGTCGTGAAGAAATTGTCACGGTGAAAAAAGAAGGGTTTAATTATGTTTTTAAGGTAGTTGATTTGATAGAAAAGAGAGTAGGAGCGAAATTAGCTCAACCTTGTTATGAAAATTTAACGCCAGAAGAAGAGATGAAAAAATTCGAAAGTTGGTTTATTAACAATTCTAAACGCTTTGAACAAAGAGAGAAGGGAGAAGGACGACCAACGAAGCGAGATAGACGAAATATCGAACGATTTAAAGATATTTAATTAAAATTGATGACTTTATATAGGAATACAAAAATCCAATTTCAAATTTTGAAATTGGATTTTTTATTTTTTTAATTAAAACGTTGATAATCAATTATTTATGTATTGTTTGTTATTGAGTGTAAAAATTATTTTGATTTTTTATATTAAAAAAAATAATAATGTTTTTCACGTTTTATATCCTGAAATTCTGTGTTTGTAATGTGTTTATAACTTTTTTAATAAAAAAGTAATGTCACAAATTTGATAATTTGATAATTTTGTGAGGCATTTCTGCTGCATATTTGTATCGTAATCAAAAACAAGAAATAACAATTATAAATTACTTTACAATGAAAAATTTTACAACAACAACATTCATCGCATTATTAATGACAATTGCAACGGTAACTTTCGCAAATGATGATGCAAAAGTTTACAGTGGAACTGTTACTTTAGAAAATGGTGAAACTTTAGTTGGTCAAATTCAAATGTTAAGTCCAACATTGAATGAGGTAAAAGTAAAATTCATTTCAGAGGATGGAGCAACAACTACTTATAAAGCAAAAGAAGTTGCATCTTATAGCTTCCAGTTTCCTAAGTACGATCACACAACAAAAACTTACAACAACGAAGTAATCGAATATGTGAAAAAAGAAGTTGGAGTTTCTCCAGTTCCTTTTGGAGCAAAAGAAGTTTTGGTTGAGCGTCAAGCAGCTGGTTCAATTAACTTATATAACTTTTATACAGAAACTCGTCAAGCATCTCACGCTTACGATCACAATTATTTTGTAGAAAAAAATGGTCAAATGATTGAAGTAAATCGCGATAATTTTAAAACAGTATTGAAAGACTTAGTTGTTGATTTCCCTGAATTAAGCGCTAAAGTTGGAAAAAGAGGATACGGTTACAGTAAAGTAGCAAAAATCATTAAAGAGTACAATGGTTATAATACAGCAAAAGGTGGAATGTACGGAATGGCTTCAACTACACCTTTCTAAGAAGTATTAGTAAAGTAAGACAAAAGATAAAATCTTTGTTAACAAGTTTTTGATTACAACAAACAAACTTCCAATAATAACAAAGAACATAAAGAGTAAGGTTTTTATGATAAATCGTGGCAGTAATTTAAAATCCCGTTCCAATATAGTTGGAACGGGATTTTTTTTGCTACAAAACGATATAATTGTCAGAATTTTCATGAAACAATAATTAATTTGGTTCGTTCTATGTTAGCTAAATTATTATTTCTAATTTTCCGACGTAACTAAAAAATATTCTTGTGGACATAGATTTAATTCAAAAATATACAACAAAAGATTCAAGATTTCTGGTATTCGATGATACTTTGATTCATTATAGAGATGAAGGAGATAAAAACAATTTTCCTTTATTGCTTTTACATGGAGCTTTTTCATCTTTACATACATATAATGCATGGGCACAGGAATTAAAATCTGATTTTAGAATCATTAGAATTGATTTGCCAGGGTTTGGATTGACAGGTCCAAATGTAAGAGGTGGACATGAAAATATGGATATGTACAAACGTTGTATTGCAACTGTTTTGAATAGATTGGAAATAGAAAAATGTCATATAGCAGGAAGTTCACTTGGCGGTTGGATGAGTTGGGAATTTGCAGCGACTTATCCTGAGAAAGTAGATAAAATGATTTTGATTGGAGCAGCAGGTTTCTTGGATCAACGCAATATTCCTTTACCATTTAAGATGGCAAAAACTCCTTTTGTTAATAAAATTGCTCGATACGCAATCAAAAGAAATATATTAGAACAGTTCGTAAAGCAAGTTTATAGCAATCAAGAGAAAGTCTCTGAAGCATTGATAGATAGATATTACGACTTGTTTACACGAGAAGGAAATCCAGAAGTGTTTTTTAAGATGGCAAATACAGATTATGAAGAGGAAACTGAAAAGTTGAAAGATATTGCAACACCAACTTTATTAATGTGGGGAAGAGAAGATAAATGGATTCCGATAGATAATGCGTATCGTTTTAATCGTAGATTGCAGAACTCAGA
>CAZEOC010000144.1:5880-8826 GCA_964513525.1 uncultured Saprospiraceae bacterium
GTGCTGATTTATGATAATTGTGGACATTTACCTATGGAAGAATTACCTCGAAAATCTTCTAATGATGTTCGAGCTTTTTTATTAGAACAACCAAAACAAGTAAATAAAAGTGTCGCTAAAAGACGACCAGTTTCTGTTTAATTAAAATAAATTTTATCCTACTTTATATTTGCTTATATAGCCGAATTTCGCCCACAATCTTGTTGAAAAATGCAGTGTATAAATCATTTAAAACTCATTTCAAAAAGAATAATTTGATATAGAAATTATTATTATGAAATTAGACTAATAAAATTGTATTAAAACCATTAATGAGCGGTATGATTTTTAATTTTATCGGTGTCGGTTCTCCGAACCTCAAAAAATGACTCAAATTTCTATTTCTACAAACGGATTCGGTTCTCTGAACCTTACTTGGTTGAAATAAGGTTCAGAGAACCGAATCTGTTTGTAGAAAAATATCGTTATTAATGATTTTAAGGTTCGGAGAACCGACACCGTTCGTTTTACCCAAATTCGTACTGCTCATGAATGTATTAAAACCCATTTTTTATGAAAAACCTATTCCTTATTTTCTTCCAGCTTTTCGCAATTATTGGCTTTAGTCAAAATGATTCGACGTTTACGATTGAAGGCAGACTTTACGATGAAGAAATTTCTAAACCATATAGAAAGCAGAAAATCTATTTGATTCAAAATGAACTCAAAATTGATTCTACTTTTTCTAATTGGCGAGGAAATTATCGGTTTAAAAACTTGAAAAAGGATTGTTATAGTGTAGTAACTGAATCTTATCAAATGTTAATTGAGAATGATAAAATTTGTTTTGAAAATGGTGGAAGAAGAGTGGTTAAACATAATTTTTTTAAATTAAATCCGATATATACCTATTCTTTTTCACCTACGGATAGTTCAAATATCTTTAAATTAAGAATCGAAGATAATAATGGTACAACAATCAATGATTTTGAATACAAAATTATTTCTACTAACAATCCCCAAGTGGTTGTTGGTATTTTTGAAAAAATAGATACTAATCGTCGTAAATTGGTTCAAATTTTAAGATATAAAAATCTAATTGAAGCTATTGAAAATAGTATAAAACTTCAAGAGAAATATCCAAAAGATAGATTTAAAATTAGTTATCCTAAAGATATTCCATTCGCTATTTCGCCAATTGAATTGACTCTATATCAATATACATATTATATGATTTCGATTAACAAAGATGGTTATAAACTATATAATGAAACGATTAAAATCAAAAGTAATCAGGTAAATTACGAATATGTTATTACACTTAAAAAAGTTGATTAAAACGGAACTCATTTTCAAAAATACTTGTCCTAACATTCATAATATTGTATTTTCGCCAAAAATGTTAAAGTGTTTGAATGTTCAAACGTTTCAATGTTGGACATTCAACAACAATCAAACATTTAAACACTCAAACATCAATACAATCTCAACTCTCGTATTGTTGGGATATTTTTAATAAAAAGGGAAAAGGAAGCGAGTATTTTTTTACAAATTAGTCGGTGAAATAAGCAGGTCAAAACCCGCAACTCGCAACCCGAAACCCGCAACAAATTATCAGATGATTAACATTACACTACCTGACGGAAGCGTTCGTCAGTATGAAAGTGGAATTACTTCGATGCAAATTGCGGAGTCTATTAGTAGCGGACTCGCAAGGAATGTACTGGCTGGAAAAGTCAATGGTGAAGTTTGGGATGCCAACCGAGCGATTGCAAACGATTCAGATGTACAGTTATTGACCTGGAATGACAAAGATGGTAAAAAGACCTTTTGGCATTCATCGGCTCACTTATTGGCGGAAGCCTTGGAAGCTGTTTATGGTTATGGCAATGTGAAATTTGGAATTGGTCCAGCAATTGAAACCGGTTTTTATTATGACATTGACACGGGCGATAAGCCTGTTAGCGAAACTGACTTTCCGAAAATCGAAGCGAAGTTTTTGGAATTAGCTCGTCAGAAAAACGAGTTTGTTCGTAAAGAAGTATCAAAAGCAGATGCAATTGCTTACTTCACTGAAAAGAACGACGATTTCAAATTAGAATTGTTAGAAGGTTTAGAAGATGGCGACATCACATTTTATACACAAGGAAACTTTACCGATTTGTGTAAAGGTCCACATATTCCAAATACCAAAACCATCAAATCAGTAAAACTGATGAAAGTTGGTGGTGTATATTGGAGAGGCGACGAAAATAACCAACAATTGACTCGTATTACCGCAGTTTCTTTCCCGAAAGCGAAGGAATTGAAGGAATATTTGTTCATGTTGGAGGAAGCGAAAAAACGTGACCACAGAAAGTTAGGAAAGGAATTAGAACTATTTATGTTCTCTGAAAAAGTCGGTGCAGGTTTACCGATTTGGTTACCAAAAGGAACGGCATTACGTTCTCGCTTGGAGAATTTCTTGAAAAATGAGCAAGTCAAAAGAGGATATCAACCTGTAATGACGCCACATATTGGAAAGAAAGATTTATACGTTACTTCTGGTCATTATGAAAAATATGGAGAAGATAGTTTCCAACCGATTCATACACCAAAAGACGGTGAAGAATTTTTATTGAAGCCGATGAATTGTCCGCATCACTGTGAGATTTACGGTCATCGTCCTCGTTCTTATAAAGAATTACCAGTTCGTTTTGCGGAGTTTGGAACGGTTTACCGTTATGAACAAAGTGGTGAATTACACGGGTTGACTCGTGTTCGTGGTTTTACGCAAGATGATGCACACATTTTCTGTACGCCAGACCAATTGAAAGCGGAATTTTTGGAAGTATTAGATTTGACGACTTTCATTTTGGAAAAAATGGGTTACGATAATTATACAGCTCAGATTTCTTTGCGTGATAAAGAAGATAGAAGTAAATATATCGGTTCTGACGAAAACTGGGAAAAAGCAGAAAATGCAAT
>CAZEOC010000145.1:0-8767 GCA_964513525.1 uncultured Saprospiraceae bacterium
TGTACACCTGCAAATAATGAACCTGCCATAATGGTACTTGCTCCACCAACTAAGGCTTTCACGATATCACCAGAATAACGAATTCCACCATCACCAATGATAGGAACACCTGTATGAACAATTGCTTTGTAAGCATCAAAAATCGCAGATAATTGCGGCATTCCGACACCAGCAACGATTCTTGTTGTACAAATACTTCCTGGTCCAACACCAACTTTCACACCATCAACACCAGCTTCTACTAATGCTAAAGCGCCAGCGCCAGTTGCTACATTACCACCAATAATTTGTAAATCAGGATATTTTTGTTTTGCCAAACGGATAGCATCCAAAACACCTTTTGAGTGTCCGTGTGCAGTATCAATACAAATGACATCAACACCAACATTTACTAAAGCATCAACTCGCTCTAACATATCGTATGTTACTCCAACTGCGGCACCGACAACTAATCTACCATATGAATCCTTACAAGCATTCGGATAATCAACCTCTTTCATAATATCTTTGTACGTAATTAAACCTACTAATTTATTATGATCATCAACTACAGGTAATTTCTCAATTTTGTATTGTTGTAAAATATCTTTGGCTTGTAATAAAGTTGTTCCGATAGGAGCAGTGATTAGATTTTCAGAAGTCATTAACTCTGTTACTTTACGAGCAAAATTTTTCTCAAATCGTAAATCTCTATTTGTTAAGATGCCAACTAAAAAATCATTTTTATCAACGATAGGAATACCACCAATTTTATATTTACGCATCAAGGCTTCTGCATCGCCGATAGTTGCGTTTGGTTGCAATGTTACAGGATCGAGAATCATTCCACTCTCAGAACGTTTTACTAAACGCACTTTTTCAGCTTGTTGAGCAATCGTCATATTTTTATGGATAATTCCAATGCCTCCTAAACGAGCCATTGCAATTGCCAGTTTACTTTCTGTAACGGTATCCATTGCTGCTGATACGATTGGAATATTTAATCTTAGATTACGTGTTAGTTGTGAACTGGTGTCCACTTCACGAGGAAGGACTTCCGAGTAAGCAGGTAATAGAAGGACATCATCGAATGTTAAACCTTCACCTGCGAATTTTGATGTGATAATTTTTTCTATATCCATGCACAAAGTTAGGGCAAGAATAGTCAAAATGCCAAAAAAATTGCTTTAAATATTTTTTTAAGTTAAAATACGAAATTGAATTAAGTTTTTGAGAAACAGTATTTTATTGCTTGTTTTTTAGGTGATTCTGAGTTTTTGATGATTATTAAACTGACTTTTCAATTATTGATAAAATTATATTTTTTTAATAAAAAAGTTTTCCTAATACGATTCCGAGCCAAATTCCAACCAAACAAATAATAATACTACCGAAAATATTCAAAACACCTAATAAAACTTGTCCATTTTGGAATAATTGAAAACTCTCACCAGAGAAAGTAGAGAAAGTAGAAAATCCGCCACAGAAACCGGTCATGATTAACCATTTGTAAGTATCATTGATTTGATTTCTGAAACTTAATTGAATTAGAAAACCTAATAGAATACAACTCAATATATTAGCAATCAAAGTTGCGTACGGAAAAGTAGGTTCAAAAGGAGCAACTATTTTCGCTATTCCAAAACGACAAATACTACCTAATCCACCACCAATAAAAACTAATAAAAATTGCATAAACAAAATATGAATTATAAAATATTGTGATTATTCCGAATTAATTTAACTTTTTTCCAACAAAACGAATCACTTTTCCAATTCCATTATGATACAAACCTTCTTTCAATTCAACTTCTATATCTTCTAATTGAAGAACTTCAAAGTTCGGAAAGTTGCGTTTAATCATTGCCTCTGAAAACAACATTTCTATTTTGTTTGGTCCTCCAACTTTTGGATTTGAAGCTCTAAACGGTAAATGATTGACACTAAATCCTTCCAAAATTAATAAACCATTAGGTTTTAATAATTCGGCTACTTTTTGATAATATTTATCTAAAATTGGTGGCGGAAAATGAGCATAAATCAAAGCGGCAATATCGAATTTTTCTTGTACTAATTCTAAATCGAAAAACTCACCAACTTCATAAGTTATTCCTACATTTTCTTTTTTAGCTAATTGTTCCGCTTTCTTTTTTCCTTCGATACTAATATCAAAAGCAAAAACGTCCAAGCCATTTTTTGCGGCATAAACGGCATTTCTACCTTCGCCTTCTGCTGGTAACAATAGTTTGCCTTTAGGATTATACTTATCTAAATTTGTTTTGAAAAATTCATTAGGCGTAATTCCGTATGCAAATTCTTTATCGCTATAACGATTATTCCACATTTCTTTCATCTTAATACTAAATTGTATTTCGTTTATTTGATGCTACAATTGATTGAAATCTGAATAGCTTTTCCGACAACGAAAGTAGGAAATTTTTGACCTAAATGATAATCCAAACGATTGATTGAAAAATCACCACTAAATACATTATTTTCAAAAGTAAAAGGAATAATCACTTCTTTTGTCATTTCAAGAATTGATAATTTTCCTGTTGCGTGATATTTATTCTATCATTCATCTATCTATAAAAACAAAAAAGCATCAATCTGAAATAAATCAAATTGATGCTTTTGTATAAAGTTGAGTAAGAATTAAGCATTTACAGGTACATTAATTCTTTTCACCCAGTTATAAGGATCTTTTTCTCCTTTTCTCATAGAAACAATTTCTGCCTTTATGAAATGACTGATTTTTCTACTTTCAATTGATGGTAATTCCATTATAGTTTCGCCATGACGAATCGTTTTGATTTGTGAAATTACAGCCGCCGTTCCAGTTCCGAAAGCTTCTTGTAATTTCCCGTCATTATAAGCAGTAATTAATTCATCTATCGAAATCATACGTTCTTGAACTTCATATCCTGCACCTTTCAAAATCGTCAAAACACTATCTCTTGTAATTCCTTTCAAAATTTCGCCAGTATCAATTGGTGGCGTTACGATTACATTGTCAATCACGAACATCAAATTCATCGTTCCACATTCATGAATATATTTATGTTCTAAACCATCTAACCACATTACTTGGTCATAACCTTGCTTTCTTGCTTCCAACATTGGACGAAGAGAACCAGCATAGTTTCCAGCTGCTTTTGCATAACCAGTTCCACCTGGGAAAGCACGTACATAATCAGAAGTTGTAATCTTCACTGGAGCAGAATAATATGCACTTACAGGACAAGTGAAAATCATAAACCTATAAGTGTCTGCTGGACGAACGCCTATAAAGTCATCATTTGCAAATACAAATGGACGAATATATAAAGCCGTATTGTCTCCTTTAGGAATCCAATCTTTATCTAATTCTACTAATTCATGAATTGCTTGTAAAAATAAATCTTCTGGAATTTCAGGGATTGCCATTCTCCATGCAGATTTATTTAACCTTTCTGCATGTTTTTCTAATCTGAAGAATAGTGGCTCATTATTTTCATCACTTGTTACTTTCAATCCTTCAAAAATAGATTGTCCATAGTGTAAAGTCATATTCGCTGGACTGAAACTCATCCTTTCAAAAGGTTGAATTGATAAATTTGTCCATTCTCCATCAATATAATCTGCAATGAAAATATGATCTGAAAAAACTTTTCCAAATGGAATGTTATTAAAATCTACTGTATTAATACGTGATTCTTGAATTGGTGATTTTTTTATGTTGTAGTTCATAACATTAATTTTTTGTTTGTTAGGAAAGTTATCTGAGAAGGAAGTATATTTGATAACTGTTACCATTCAAAATTAATTATTAAAATCAACCTTAGCAAATAAAAGGTTGATTTTATGATTTTTTATTCAATAAACAATATTATATTTCTAATTTTTATTTAATGTTAAAATTTAATTTTAACATTAAGAATATATTAAACTCACTATAAATGAAATTACAAAGCGATTTTTTAAACTTTGAGATTTATCCAAATGTCATTCCTACTGATAAGCTAAATTTCATTTATGAAAATAATAGCAAAAACACGCTAATAATAATTAAGAATGCAAATACAACAAATTTAGAATTTTTGTCTAAAATCTTAACGGCTATAAAATTTGATATTGAGAACGATATTATTTTATTAGAAGTTCCAGATAATCACCAGATTAATTTTGCGGAATTAAAAAAGGGAATAACAACTAATATTGAAACTGTCGTATTATTTGGAATCAATCCTAAACAACTGGATTTACAATTCAAATTACCGAATTATTATAAATTATCAGTTAATCAGATTAACTATTTGGGAGCAGAAGATTTATCTACAATTGCAAATAATAATTCTAAGAAAAAAGAACTTTGGGCAGCTTTACAAATATTATTTTAATAAGAATATTGAGTTATGGGCATAAAAAAAAGCGAGGTAATCAGCCTCGCTTTATATTACGTTCAATCAAATCTCTAAAAAATTAAATCTTTATTATTATAGCTTATTAGCCTATTAAATATCAATTTCTTACTTACTATATTTCAACTTATGTGCCAATAAACTCAATATTTTCACATTAGATATGTTACCATGTATAGTAGTTTGATTGAAAGTGATTTATTATAAAAAATAATTATGAAAAAATATTTAGTCATATTTGTATTGACTTGTTTTAGTCAACAAATGAATGGACAAGCGCAGTTTGTATCTAATAAAATTGGTTTGCCACGTATTAATTTAGGCGCTGAAATGCAATGGTATAAAGCTGGATTTACTTTTGGTTTACGGTCGGATTTGTATTATAACAAGCATGAAAATATCAATTTAAGAGTTGGATATAACTTGACGGATAGACAAAATTTTAGTCAAGTTAATGATGATGAAAAAGGTGGCGGTTTTGGACTTGGACTTGGATATCGTTATTATTTCGGAAAACGAAAAGGAATTTATTTAGGAGCAAGAGCAGATTTTTGGTGGTTAGATATTGATTGGGAAGACTTTAATGAAAGTTTGCAAATAGAAGAAATGGGAACAACAGAAGTCGTTGTTTTTCAACCGACTATTGAAGCAGGTTATCAATTTATATTAGATAGACATTGGATAATTGCACCTGCATTTGCTTATGGTCGAGAAATCAATATTATAACAGATGGTGAAGATGTAGGACAAGATTGGATTACTTTAATCGGAATCAATGTTGGTTATAAATTGTTTTAAGAAATTTAAGTATTGAACTACAGAATTTTGAATATTAAGCTAAGTCTCAAAACCCTGTAGTTCAATTTTTACCTTATTTTTCTTCTTCTGTTTCGTCGGCTAACTTAAACTTAACTGGTAAATTGAATAAAACAGATACGTTTTTTCCATCTTTTTTACCTGGAATCCATTTTGTAGCTTCCATCATAGTTATAGCTTTTAAGGCAGCTTCACCACAACCATTTTCTAAATCTCTAACAATCTTGAAATCTCTTAATTGCCCATCTTTTCCGACAACAAAGGAAACAACAGTCATGCCTTCTGTACCTGCTTTTTGTGCAGCTTTTGGATATTTTACATTGGTATAGATGAAAGTCAATAAGTTTTTATTAGAACAATCTTGTTGTTCTTTTTTATCCTCAATATCTTCACAACCTGGATAACGAGGCATTTCATCTACTTCTTTATAAATTGGATCTGTTTGTGAAATTCCAGCATCATTTGTAGAAAAATTAGTTGGATAATTATACGCAGAAAAAATAATTGTCATTGCAATTAGAATTGGAAATACTAAGGCAAATTTTGCATATGCCCATCTTGAAGATTCTTTTTTTGTCATCATTGTAATTCGTTTTTTTAGTTGTGAATGATTAAAATAATTTGATAATGCTAATTGAACACTCGGCAATGCTTGACGCATCAATAAGTGCCCGTATTTTTTGATAGAAGTGGTTTTAGTTACTGCTGAATCTGCTAAAAACTCATGTACATCTTGTAGATTTTTTTTATACAAATAAATCATTGGATTAAACCAAAATAAAATACATAATATCTCTGATAGCAATACATCTAAACTATGTTTTCCTTCTATATGTGCTAATTCATGTTGAATAATTTTGTCGCTGTCTTCCTGTTTATTTAATAAATCCGTAGAAATGAATAGATAATTAAAAAATGAAAATGGAGGTTGATTTTCAGTAGAGATAACTAATTTATGAGTTGCTTTTTTTACAATTACACCTGTACGAAGAAGTTGATTAATCAAATAAAAATTATATAATAAACGGCTGCTAAATATGAATATACCCAATATATATATCGTCCATAAAACTTCTTGAAAAGTTGGAAATACTTTTTCGGAAAGTTCCATTTGAATATTAATATTTTCTACAGAATATTGGAAAGTTTGTACAAAAGTAGGTTCAATATTTTGACCATTTATATTAATAAAAGGCAAACATAAACCAACCAAAAGACTCATTACCAAATAGATTCTATTGGCTTTGAAGAAAGTTTCTTTTTGTAGAAAAAGACTATAAAATCCATAAAAAATTAGCCAACAAAGTGTTACTTCAAGTATATAATTTAAATTCATCATTAGTCATTTTTTTCTGCGTCATTTAATTTTTTCATCAAATCTGAAATCTCATTCAAATCCAAATCATTTTCTTTTACTAAGAAAGAAACTAATTGCTTTACGGAACCACCAAAAAAATTATTTGCCATTTTTCCTAAAGCAAATTTGCTATAATCTGCTTTAGTGATTATAGGGGAATAGACATAAGTTCTTCCATAAGCTTTATGACTGAGAAACCCTTTTTTATCTAAGATTCTTGCAACTGAAGAAATCGTACTATGAGGCGGTTTTGGTGTTCCTATATTTTCTAATATTTCACTAACCATACAATCACCTATTTCCCAGATGATTTGCATGACTTGTTCTTCTGCTTTTGTTAATTTTTGCATAATTGTTAATTGCCGTTGTTTAATTTACAAAACAAATATATAACGTATTTTTTAAAATTACAACGTATTTATACGTTTAATTAAAAATAATTATTGATTTCAATTATATGCTCAGTAATAATTCATCTTTTTGATAGATATAGAATAGCAATAGTTACTTAGTATTTGTTTTGCTACATTTTTTTAATTCAAAACAACTCAATCAAATTAAAATAAAATATATTTATAATAATTTCTTTTTTAATTATTTATATATTAGTTTTATAAATAATTGATAAAACGACAATTTTCCCTTTATTACTAATTATACCAATAACAAGATATTAACACTATAGAATAATTGAAAAGATATGTTAAACCCTATTAAAAATAGAATGATTAAAGATGATCCAGTAACAACTCCTTTTAAGAAAAAGGAAAAAAAAAACTGTGAAATAAGCTATAAAACATCCGAATGGCAAAGTAATGATGTTTTTTTATCTGGGAATAATGCACCAATTTTTGAAGAAAGGTATGTGAAAAACTTGCCCGTTCGTGGGAAATTGCCTGCTTGGCTGAATGGGGTCTACATGCGTAATGGACCAAATCCACATTTCCATTCCGAGCATTATACTTTCCCTTATGATGGTGATGGTATGTTACATGCTATTTACTTTGAAAATGATGGTGTTAAATACCGGAACAAGTGGATAAAAACAAAAGAATTAGAAGCAGAAAAAAAAGCTAAAAGATTACTCTGGCACAGTTTAAAGAAACCCAAATTTCCCAAATTTAAAGATAGAAAACAGTTTGATGCTCCCTTCACTCCCGTTAAAAACACAGCAAATACCAATATAATTTATCATGGAGGACATTTATTAGCACTTTATGAAGGTGGAAAACCTTATAAGATGACGGAGGATTTGGAAACCATTGGAGAATTCGACTATCATGGAAACATAAAAGGAATGATGCCGCATCCAAAGGTTGATCCTTATACTGGAGAATTACATTTCTTACAATATTCAATTGTTCAATTTCCTTATTTAAGATATTATGTGATTAATAAAAGAGGACAAGTCAGTAAAGATGTGCCTATTTATATTAAGAATCCGACTGTTTTACATGATATGGTTTTGACACCAAATTATGTTGTTTTCTTTTTGTGTCCAATGGAGTTGAGTTTAACGAAAGTTTTATTGTCTAAAGACCCTGTAAAATGGCAGCATAATAAAGGGACTAAAATTGGTATAATCCCACGTCATGGCAATTCTAAAAACATTAAATGGATTGAAACTGATTCTTTTTTTGTTTGGCATACGATGAATGGCTTTGAAAAAGGAGATGATATTATTATAGATTATATTCATCATAAACATAGTTATAATGGAAAAACAACTGACAAACCTAAATTATATCGAATTCAATTCGATCCTAATAAAGGTATAAAAAGTCATGTTCCTTTAGATGATGAATTTGTAGAGTTTCCATCTATTAATAATCGAAAACTTGGTCAAAATTATCAATTTGGTTATACTGCGAGACGAGATGAAAAGAAATGTGAAAATTTAAATGATACTTATTTCACAGAATTGATTCAATATGACTTGAAAAATCAAACGAAGAAGTACCATTTATTCCCGAAGTACCAATTTGTAGGTGAACCGACTTTCATTCCGCATCCATACAAAACATCCGAAACAGATGGTGTTGTGATTGCTTATGTCTACGATGAAAATATAGACAAAACAAAGTTAATTGTTATTGAACCACTTAATTTTGATAAAGAACCAATTGCTGTAATTGAATTACCTTTTAGAGTCCCAAATGGTTTTCATGGTGATTGGATTGGATTTTAATTTAACTCTCAGAAAACAATTTTCTGT
>CAZEOC010000146.1:0-7129 GCA_964513525.1 uncultured Saprospiraceae bacterium
ATAGCAAAAAAACAACTGCGTTATTTATACCCGTTTAATTATGTCCAGATACTTATTATTCGACTTCAGTTTCAGTAGTAATTGGTGATTCTCCTAAGAATTCTAATGTTTGAAAAATAGCATCTAAACGTTGAAGATATTTTCGTTTTGGTTCTTCTGGAGCATAAACAAATCCATCTAAAAATACTAAAGATTGAGAAGGTTCATGATAAACCAAATAACTGATAAATCCTCCGCCCATAAATCCATTTTTCATTTTCCAGATGCCTCTTGCTTCCAAAGCGTAATTACCATTTATCGCCGTTTTTTTATAATAAATTGGAGTTGTCAAACTGGTAACATCGGTTGTCATATAAGAATTGTCAGGAGTAGAAACGATATATTTCTTTCCAAACTTATTTCTAATATCAATAATGGTTGCTTCGTCAACTTGCATTCCAACTTCGTAAGGTATTTTTTGTACCAAAACACCTACATCAGCTTTACGAGTTTGCTTTCTAAACCAATAATGATTCGTTCTATCAAGAGCGATTCTATAATCTCCAGGGATTTTCAAATCGATTAAAATATCTTCTCTCAGTTTTGTAACCATACCATCTTCATAACCCATAGAATAAGTAGTTGCATTAATCATATCATTGTAGCTATTTTCTACTTTTGTAATGATATTTTCCGCTCTTTCATGTAATGCGTTTTCTATGTTTTTTTCACCGAAACCATAGAGATACATTATGTTTTGTCCTTTTGCCCAACGGTCTTTCTGAGAAGCAAAGTTTAGACTTGGAGTTAATTCGGCTTCATTCGTATTTTCTCTTCCTAATGATTTTTCTATAAAACCAGCGATTGAATTATCTACGGATAAATCACCAATGAATAAAATATTTTTCCATTGAAATTTAATATCGGTCAACTTATCAAAAGGAATCAAAGTAACATCTAAAACTGGTTCTGGAGCAGGTAAAGGTTGGTACAATGCTTCTAATAAATACATAATAGAATCACCAACATTAGAATTTGCCAACTCAGGCTCAATTACCACTAAAACTTGTCCTGGCGTACCAATCGCTGTTGGTAAAGAGGAAAGTGTGCTACGCTGTTGTTTGGTACAGTTTGGCAATAAAAAGGTACTGACTACGAATACAAACAATAGTATTCTTTGAACATAAATTAATCGCATATCTATATTTTTAATTTGGCAGTTATTTAATTGACAATCTATAACGATTATTAATTATTAACAGAAATAACTACTACAAAGATGCAAAATGAAACCCTTTTTGGTGTATCGAAAAACGATAAATTATTGAAATGTGGCTTTCATCAAAAAAAATGGTTAAATAAGTTACAAAACAGTGTTAAGTATCGTTATAATTATAACAAACACGAACAAATTTACAAGCGATGAAACAAGTAGGAATCATTATATTTATATTAAGTATTGTTTTGGTAAGTTGTCAGAAAGACGATTTTACTCAAAATGTTGCAGTTGCTAATATGACGGGAACATATCAATTTGAAGAAGCTCGATTTTATCCAAATACAGGAAAAGAAATTGTGATTAAAAATGAAGTTAGTTTAACAATGACGCCTCGTTTAGATATTGAAAATCAAGTTTGGATAGAAGAATATGGAATTTATGCAATAGTAGAAAACAATCATCTGAATATTCCTTTTCAAACAGATATAGCGGGACAATTTTCTTATGTTGGTTATGGTTCTAAAAATGAAAACCAAATTGAATTATTTCTAAATATTCAAAATCATACGGCTAAGATTACACAAACTTCTGAATTGAAAAGTATAGATGAAATTTCAGTATTGAATTAAAATAGTTGAATGAATCAAGAATCGGACATCTTCAAGATGTCCGATTCTTCTATTTTTTATAATAATGAAAAAGGTTCGTTGTCTTCTTCCTCTTCTTCATTGTTATCAGGAATAAAATCCAATTCATTACTAATCTCAACTGCCATCGGCTCAATATTATCCGTATTAAAAGGAGACATTTGTTGATGGATTTTAATCATTCTTCGACTTAATACAATTCCAATTACTAAAGTAACAATGGTCAAACCAGTTAATGCAGGGAAATTATTTTGGAATATAAAAAAGTCATACGCACCATGCAAAATGACGGCGCCTAAAAATCCTTGTGCTAAAAGTAAAGTGCGATTCTGTTCCTCAAACTTTGCCATACCAACATAATATCCCATAATTACGGCAAACGCCGCATGTGCAGGAACGGCAGTAAATGCCCGAACAATTGTAGTTTGTAAACCGTATTCTGCGTATAAAATATTTTCCAAAGTAGCGAAACCCATTCCAATCATTACCGCATACACGATTCCATCAAAAGGTTCGTTAAATTCTTTTTTTGGATAAATATAACCTCGAAGAAATATAAATTTCACCAATTCTTCACTTCCAGCTACTACAACAAAAGCAAAGATAAAAGTCGTCCATAAATCAGGCGATTCATCATAACCCAAACTCATCCCAAACTTTTCTAACCAAATTGCAGGCATTGTACTGATAACACCAAATAAAAAACACCAAATTAAATATTTGTGTGGTTCAGGTTCGTGAATATCTCGATAATAAATATAAACTGCAATTAATAAACCAGGTGCTGCTGCTAATATTAGCGTGAATAAATCCATATTCTGTTTTTAGAGTTGTGAATAGTTATATTAATCCATATTTGAAATGTGGATTAGTATTAGACCACTTTATTGTCGTAAGTTATAAGAGAAGATATACTTACAGAAGGCTTTTTCTAATTCTCTAACATGAAAATAATTGAAAAAGTATTTTACACTTTTAAAAAAGGTAGATATTTACATCTAAAATTCAAAAGTGAAATTGTCTAAAACCTAAAATTGAACCGTTAAATTACAGAAATTAAATCTAAAACTGCATCTTTTAATAAGGTATCATTTTGAATTGAAAAATTGAATCCTGAAAAATTATCGGCGGTGTTAATGGCTTTTTCCAAATCGAATTCATCTTGTGATTGATAATCAAAGATATGTTGTGCCTTGAAATTTTTTGCTAAATATTCTTGTTCCGTTTGACCAGGAGTAGGAATCAGTACTGCTTTTTTATTTAATTTTACTAAATCCATCAAAGTGCTATAACCAGAACGAACGACTAATAAATCACAAGCAGACATTTTTTGATTCAAACTTTTGCTGGTTAAATAACCATGAATTTCCAAATTTTCAGATTCAGAAAAAATCTCCAAATCCGTTTTTCCTTTGACCAAAAGGAATTTCAATTTTGAATTAATATTTAGATGATAATTTTTGATTTGTTTTAGCAATAAATCTTCTAAGAAAGTACGTTGTGGTTCTGGTCCAGAAAGTACAATTCCAACATCATACTTTTTTCCAAGTTTGAAAGCTGCCATTCTTGAAAGTATACCAACATATTTTGCCTTTGTAAAAGAATGATTATGTGCTAATTCTCCAGCTAAATTTGGAGAATTTTCAACATCTGGAATCCAAACTTCATTGAATAATTGTAAAGAAAAATGATTAAATCGATTGACAAAATATTGTAAGAAGCGATTCGGTATTTTAATATTAATCTGGTGAGTCATGAAAACTGTTGGCACTTGTCTTGACCAACAACCGTAACGATTATCAGAAATAACGGCATCAATTTGATATTCCTTAATCAATCGCTGCAAAACAAACCATTCTCGAAACATCGCTAAACCAATTTTTAATGCTTGTGTACTAATATTCCAAAGCATATTTTTAGTGCGATAAGTAACATTATATGGAGGAAGTGCGATATGAATTAATTGAGGAAACTCTTTTTTTAATAAAGTGAGTGCGGTTCCATCAGAGGCAATGATGACTTCAACATTTTGTTGAATTAATTCGTTTATAATTGGAATACAACGAGTTGCATGACCTAAGCCCCAATTTAATGGAGCGATTAAAACTCTTTTTTTAAATTTTGTTGCCAATTTTAAATACTTATTTTTAATTATAAACGTTTCATTTTAGTAATCACAAGAAACGACATTAACAGAAGAAATTATCATGAAAAATATTAAAAAATTATTAATCATTGCTTTAGTATTTACTTTTGGAATGAGTTTACAAAGTTGTGCCTCAAATAAAGGTTACAAAAAGGGAAAAAGAAAGAAGAAAAAAAGAGGTTGTAATTGTCCAACATTTACAGCACAAGTCATTACTTTAGAAAAAGCATTGACTCAATTTGGTTAAAATATATTTTGATTAACAAAACAGAAATAGCTTACTATGAAACAGATTAAAAAAATTATTGTCATTGCGATTGTGTGCAGCTTTGTATTAAGTTTATCAAGTTGTGGTTCTTCTAAAAAAGGTTGTCCAACTAATTTTAGTATCGAATTGAGTATTTAATTAGTAAGGAAAAGTTTATAAATCAGATAAAATCTATTTCTAATTCGGTTAGTTATCTGACTTCTGATTTATACTGAATAGTGAAGAAAAAGTTAAGATATAGTAGATTGAAAACCGTTTAGGTAATATTGCCTAAACGGTTTTGTTGTTTATCCTCATTAATAATGAATTCAAAGAAAATATTGTAAGGTTTTTTGATTTAGAGTCAAATTTGTCATAAGCAAATTTACTGAACTAAATCAATAAAAATGAAAGCAATATTTTCTACTATTTTTTTACTTTTCGTTTACCAATTTGGTTATTGCCAATATACCGTAAATGGCAATTTACAAGATTCAAAAGGAGAAGTTTTAGGTTTTGCAAATGTTCTATTAATCAATGCAGCGGATAGCGCTTTTGTAGCAGGAACAACGACAGATATTGACGGGAAATTTAATCTTTCAACAGATAAAACAGGACAATATTTAGTATCTGTTTCTATGATTGGTTATACAACGTTTTATTCTCAAAAATTTGATTTAATCGTTGGGAATACTACAAAAGCATTCCCCAAAATCACCTTAGAAGAAGGTGGAATTGCTTTAGCTGAAATAGAAGTAACGGCTGAAAAACCATTATTCGAACGCAAAATTGATAGAACAGTTATTAATCTTGAAAACCGTGCAGTTACAGCAGGTGCAACAGCTTTAGAAGTTTTGGAACGTGCGCCAGGTGTAATCGTAGATAGAACTTCTAACTCTATTTCGATGATGGGCAAAAGTGGTGTCAATGTTATGATTAATGACAGATTGAGTTATATGCCAGCGGATGCTTTATTACAGTTTTTGAATGGAATGAATGCGGATAATATCATTTCAATTGAATTGATTACAACACCTCCAGCGAAATTTGATGCAGAAGGAAATGCTGGTTATATTAATATCTTACTTAAGAAAAACCCTAATGACGGATTGAATGGAAATTATTCGTTGACTGGCGGTTACGGTAGGGGAGAAGTAGTGAATGGAAGTTTAGACTTTAATTATAGAAAAAAAAGAATTAATCTTTTTGGTGGATATAATTATTCAAGAGATGGACGAGATCAAGAATTTCGATTTTTGAGTCGATTCGGAACAGGTGCAACAGCGATAGAAACGGCAACGCTTTCTACTCGAACGACAATGCAAAATAATCATAATCTTCGATTAGGTTTGGATTATGAAGCAACAGAAAATACAACTATTGGCGTTTTGGTAGCTGGTTATGATAACCGTTGGAATATGAATGCAATTAATGATGGAAGTCTGGAAACATCAACTGGTGATACTTTATCCGTGATTGATATGGTTGAAGATAATAATTGGCAACATTTACAAGCTAATTTTAATGTTGCTCATAAATTTAAAGATGGCGGAAAATTGAATTTTGATGTGGATTATTTAACCTATGAAAATAAAAATCCGACGGATTATGATTTATTGTTTCAAGATGCAAATGAAAATCCAATTTCTAATGAAACTTTGTTTAGTACAAAGGTTACGCCTTTCACAATTCGAGTTACTCAAATAGATTATGAAAAAGATTTTTCAGATAAGTTTAATTGGTCAAGTGGCGTGAAATATGTTCGGTCAGATTTTGAAAACGATGTTTTAGTAAAGGAAAACGGAATAGAAAATACAAATTTTACGTCAACAAGTAATTTGACAGAAAATATCTATGCAGCTTATGCACAAGGTCGTTTTCAAGTGAATGAAAAATTTGGTTTTCAAACGGGTTTGCGTTACGAGTTCACCGATACAGATTTAACTTCTTCCACAGAAGGGAAAGTAGTTGATAGAGAATTCGGAAGTTTATTCCCGAGTGTTTATGCAGATTATAAAATCAATGATAATAATCAAATCAATGCATCTTATAGTCGACGAATAGATAGACCTTCTTTCTCAAATATGGCACCTTTCATCATCTTCGTTGACCCGAATACACTATTTGGTGGAAATGCAGCTTTACAGCCAGCAATTTCTAATTCTTTTGAAATTAATTATCGTTTCAAAACGATAAATATTGCAATGCAATATACACACGAAGATAGTTCGATTGCAGGTTTTCAGAGTAGATTCGATGTAGCGATGAATAGACAAATTATCGCTCCAATAAATCTAAAAGAACAACAACGATTCACTACTTCGATTTCTTTACCAATCAAAGTAACTGATTGGTGGAATATGCGATTGTTTGGAATGCACTTTTGGCAAGAAAATACAACTTCGGATAATTTCGGAGTCGCTAAAATAAGCCAACATACTTTTCGTCTGAATGGTAATCAAACGTTTACTTTACCAAATGATTTTAGTGTTGAATTGTCTGGTTTTTATACTTCACCTTTTGTAAATGGAAATTTAAAAATTAATTCAATTTGGGGTTTGAATTTTGGCTTACAAAAACAACTCGAAAATGGTCGAATTGCCTTTAATGTAGGCGATATTTTCAATTCTATTCAAAGTCTTGGTATTGTTGATTTACCAGAACAGAATATATACTCAGAACGAGGATTTGATTTTAGTCAGCGAACATTCAGATTGACTTACTCTTCTACTTTTGGAAATAAAAAGGTTAAAAGTGCAAGACGTAGAAATAGTGGGAATGATGAAAAACGTCGAGTCAATTAAAACATAATTTGTTACTATTCAGAAGTCAGAAATCAGACCGTTTTACTATCAGATGTCAGATGTTTTGAAATGTATTTTCTGACAATC
>CAZEOC010000146.1:7139-8761 GCA_964513525.1 uncultured Saprospiraceae bacterium
TCTGACAGAGAAGCGGTCTGATTTCTGACTTCTTGCTGAATAGTTACCATAATTTTTTTGTTAAGTGTTTTTAATTTTAGTGAGATTATTTTTGATTTAAATTGCTGTTTTTCATAGTTTTATGATTTTTTTTCATCAAAAAAAAATGAGATTTAACCTTGATTTTTGCATTTGGAATGTCATTGAAAAGTATTTATATTTAAAATGTAATTAAAAAAAATACAAATCCTATTTTTCTTTTTATCCATAGTTTTGTTTTACCAATTTGAGATTTAACGCATTAATATAATTTACCTTTTAACAATTTTAATAATACTATTTAAAACATTTAAAACATGACAAATTTTAATCGTGTGATTACACAGACACACACACACACACACACACATCCAACGTATTACGTATTAGTTTATTTACCTTTTTAATGTTGTTTGTAATGACAGTTTCTGGACAAAATTATGGAAATTTTCAAGCGAATCAATCTGGAGGAACAGCAAGCACAACCGTTAGCCTCGGGCAGTGGCACGGAAACGGAATTATTAATGGAAATACTCGTTTATACGTAAACACTGCTAATCAAAATGGTGCAGAAATACGAGCAACTGGCGGTAGTAAAAAAGGCTTATCTATTTTTACTTCTGGCTATGGAAGTACTGCTTTATCTGTTCAAGCTACACATTCAATGAGTAATGCAGCTACCTTCTCTGGAGATGTTACCTTCTCTGATAAAGTAGGTGTTGGAGTTTCTCCTTTATATTTACCAGCACATGAGCAATTAGCTATTCGTAATGGTTCAATGACAACAAGTGGCATTGGAAACGGTTTGAGTTTAAATGGGTCTTATTATGGAACAAATAACGATTTTGGAACACAAAAATACGGTTTATTTATGGGTAATGGTAACGACCTAAATTTATCAACCGTACAAACAACAGCTTATAATCCTATTGTCTTATCCAGTTTCTACGGTTTGGGTTTCGATGTTGGTTTAGGTAAAATGACTTTATGTCAAAATGGTGCTTTATATATTGGTGGGAATAATGCGACAACAAATCAAAATATTTCAAGTATTGCAGATTTAGATCCTGTAAATTTACAATATCAGCTACATGTAGAAAAGGGGATTCGTACTGAAAAAGTAAAAGTCGATGCGAAAGGTAACTGGCCGGATTATGTATTTGAATTAGATTATAATTTACCTACATTGACTGAAGTAGAAGTACATATCAAAGAAAATAAACATCTACCAGATGTACCTTCGGCAGCACAAATCGAAAAAGAAGGGATAGATTTAGGCGAAATGGATAAAATTCTTTTACAAAAGATAGAAGAATTGACACTTTATACTATTCAGCAGCAAAAGCAAATCGAACAACTCAACTCTGAGTTGGAAAAATTAAAAAATTAAATAGTAGCGTGTAAGGGGTAGTAGGTAGAAGGGCGTATTATGTTATCGTCCTTTCTCTACTTTCTACCATTTTTCCGCTACCCAAAGATAAATCATGAAAAATATATTAATCATAAGTCTTTTGACTTTAGGTGGGATTGTTATGTCCAGTTGTGGCAAGGATTGCATGGACGAAACAAATATAGATTGTCCAAACTACAATCCATGTTATGAT
>CAZEOC010000147.1:0-8758 GCA_964513525.1 uncultured Saprospiraceae bacterium
AATGGATAATGGATAATGGATAATGGATAATGGATAATGGATAATGGATAATGGAATTTAAAATTAAAAAAGCCTACTTCAAAATTTGAAGTAGGCTTTTCAATAATTATCAATTATTTTAATTAATATTAGTATTGTTTTCTTAAACGAACTGTTGCAGAACCACCAATCCAACATCCAACAGGAGCTGAACTACCAGCTTTAATTCCTCTTTCAAATCCGTTTTCTTTTGTTGGAACAGAACCTGAATATTTATTGATTAAAGAATTTGCTTCACCTGCAACACTTCCGTCAACAGATTTTGCTTTACCCCACATATCTATTGCAGCGTTGATAACCATTCCCATTTTAAAGCCATCGTTATCTCCACAAGAACGAACACTTGCAGCATACATTTTTCCAATTTCAATGTAAGGAGTTCCCCAACCACTTTTCAAATTAGCTGCTTTTCTATAAAAACCTCTTGCTTTAGCATACTGCTTTTTAGAATGATAAATTTTACCCAAATTGAAATTAACTTTTGCTAAACGTTCTGAATCGAAATCCATTCCTAATGCTTTCTGAAAATAAGGAATTGCCTCATCTGTTTTACCCTCAGACATTAACTGAGCGCCAACTTTATCAGGATTAGTCGTTTTCCACTCTTCCATTTTCGCTGCTCTTTCTATTGCACCTGCAGCTTTATCTTTAGCCATCATTTCAGCGATAAAAGGATCTTCCGAAGTACAACCTTTCTGTAATAACTGTTTTAAGATAGGACGAATAACAGATATATCATCAGGATTAGCATCATATTCTGGTTTTAATCTTCCTTTAAAGAAATCACAATCAAATATATAATCTATATACGGTTCATAATATTCAACTACATATTTCCAGTTTTCAGCATAATCCTCATCCTCTGCATTTGCATCTTTGATAGCTTCCAAAGTCATGTAAATGTCTCGTGCTTTTGCCTTATCTAATACATCATTCCCATACATAAAAATAGCATGATCAGCATAATAAGCTAAAATATAAGCACTTGTTTTATTTCCATTCTCCTTAATTACTGCTTCATAAGCAGCTAAAGTTTTATCAATATCTTCATATCCAACTTCTGACATTGAATAAGCCATAGCTTCTAAAACAGTTCCTTTCTCTTTATACATTTCACAAGCCATACGTTGCTCAAATAAGTCAACCATTTTTTGCTTATGTTCATTTGCTAATTCTTCATTATCTGTATCTCTTTCAGCAAATGCTTTATACATTGTCACTCCGTCAATAAAATGATAAACATGACCTCCAGGTGAATGTTTCATTAACTTTTCCCACATCGGAAAAGCTTCATCATAGTTTTCTTTCTCTATTAAGTCACGATATAATACGTGTGTTTTCTTTCCTTCCTCTTCTCCTCCTGGGAACGCATCGAATTTTGCACAATCTTGAGCAAAAACATTAGTAGCAAAAAAAGCACATGCGATTACCAATGACGCTTTTAAAGAATTTTTGATGTTCATTATTAATTAAATTTTTGTTTATAAAACCAAGTATTATCATTTAATGTAAATCCTACATTAACTTTAAAGTAATTTTCTGAAATTAAATCTGGCGCAGATAATTGTCCAACTTCTAAACCTAAATTAACAAATGAAGGGACACCTCTTGGTAATCTAAGTGGAAAACCAACTCCTAAAGTTAAACCCATATTTGATAATTGTTCATTAGCAACAACTCTTGGGTCTGTTCCATAATGGATACCCGCACGATAACGTAATTGTTCCCCATATTTATTGTATGAACGAACATTAGGAATATACTCTCCTCCAATCGCAAATCTCCAAGAATCTGCCAGATTTTCTGAATTTAATGGATTCTCATAAGTTGACCAATTTGTCATTTTAAAATCTACTCCAATTTTCCAATGTAACAATTTAGCATACATTATTCCAACACCTAACTCTGATGGTAAACTAAGTCTCCCTGTCCTCTCTACAGACGACAATATTGTATCTAAGTTATCTCCGGTATAAAAAGAATTTGTTCTTGCTGAAATAGAATTGCTTGAAATATCTATAGAATTGACTGTATTCCCATGAATTCCAAATGTTAATCTTGGTCTCTCTGCTGTTTCCTTTTTATCCTCCCCTTCTACCTTTCCAATGATATACTCATACTGAGCTCCTAATCGAAAAGTAAAACCACTCATTGAATATTCATCCCTCAATACATCTGCAAAAGCATATTCTAAGTCATTAAAATAAACTGCTCGTTCATTTCTCGAATTTCCAAAAATATACCCTAAGTGTCCACCAACTGATATACCTTTATATTTAGTTGAACCCGCAAGAAATGCTTGGTAAGATCCTCCTTCTCCAACATATTGATAAGTTACTTGACCAATATTAGATAAAACAGAAGAACTCTCAATATCGTATCCTATCGTACTATACGGCATTAACCCTAAAGCCATAGCATTTGCAAAAGGAGATTTTTTTCTTTCCGATACTTTATTAAGTTGATTTTTCAGTGGAAATCCAAGTGCAAAATGTGATATATTACCACTCCAATTACCAACAGGATCTGTTACGTTTTGAGATGATATCCTCTTATATTCCGCATATCCTCCTGTCTCAAAAACAGCATAGTTTAAATAAGATAGAGATGCAGGATTTGTAATATTTAATTGATAAGGATTATTGTAAGCCGATGATATTCCACCCATACTCTGCAAAGGTGCAAAGTCAGTAGAATTGATATTTCCTATTCCATACCTTGAATAAGGAGAATTAATAGTCGGCGCACTTTGTCCAAAAGCAGAGATACTTACAATCAGTGTAAGTAGAAAAAGTAAAGATAGTTTACTCCAAAAATTTGGCATTATAATTTAAAATTTTGTTAAGGCCAATTAATACTAATTCAGCGGATACAAATATCTTGTTTTTCAAGAGAGATGCCAAATAGACTGCATCTCCACCCGTCATTATTACCTTAATCTGACCATATTTATTAATGTATTCTTCAATGAAACCTTGTATTTCAAAGGTTAATCCAGATTGAACTCCAGTAATCATAGAAGTTTCCGTATTATAACCAACAAAGGTATTTAAACGCTGCTTATTTAACAAGGGTAAAGCTACTGTAAATTCATTCATAGCTTTAAATCTCATTGATAATCCAGGAGAAATACTACCTCCTAAATACACTCCCTCTTTTGTTATAAAATCATAAGTAATGCAAGTTCCTGCATCAATAACTAAAGTTCCAATTGGATTTTTTAATTCATATCCTCCAATCACACCCGCAATTCTATCTTGTCCAAGTGTCTTTGGAGTTTGATAATTATTATGAATAGGAAGTTTTGTTTTAAATGATAAATAAATAATCTGTATATTTTTACTTTCTAAAAAAGATTTAATACCATCAGATAATTCTTTTCCTACTTTTGATATAATAATTTTTTCAATAATGAATTGTCTAAATATATCATCGATTAATTGCTTATTAATATTTTTTGTGATAATAACCTTTTCTAATTCTAAAGAATTAAATAATCCAAGTTTAATATTAGTATTACCTATATCAATAATTAAATTCATTATTTATTAATAAAACAAAAAGAGGAATATCGAAAATTCGATATCCCTCTTTCATATAATAAACCTTATTTCTAAGAATCTATAACTCTTAACTATTGAGGTGCTCCCATTTCAGTTTCACCATTAGTTACTCTAAACTCTACACGACGATTCATGTAGTTTGTTGGAGCTGATTTTACTAAAGGTTGAGATTCACCATCATATGTTAATACAAAACGTGATCTACTGATACCGTAGTTAGTTACTAAGTAATCAATAGCAGATTTAGAACGTTTGTAAGATAGGTTACGGTTATAAGCATTAGAAGCTTGGCTACTTGCGTGTCCTTCAGCTACAACAGAAATACTTGGGTATTTCTTCATGATAGTAGCTACTTGATCTAAAGCAGAATAAGACTGTGACTTAATTGTATAACGGTCATTATCAAAGTGAATCATAGGTAAGAACCAATCAGAGATTCCAGCTGGTGCTGGTTTCTTATCCCATCCTTGATTTTTTCCAATAGAAATAATCTCATCTTGAGTTAATACTTTAGGCATTTTTGGCTTTTCAGCTATACCTGTAGAAGGATCAATTTTGTAACCTGTTGGAGAATAAGGTTCTTTATCCAAATGGTTTGGTAAACCATCTTTATCAGAATCTAAAGTTACACCACGTGTATCAACCTCAGCACCTGCAGGTGTATCTTGTTCCTTATCAATTAAATCAGGAATACCATCATTATCTTTATCTACTAACATTTCAGCAGCATCTTTCTTTTTAGTATTAGCTGCAATTGCTTCCATAGGCTTATCTAAAGGATTAACCCAATATAATGGAATTGATTGTTTCTTAGCATCACCTAAAAAGATTCCTAAACGTACAGGAATGTAAAATGGAATATCTGTTCCTACAGAAAGATCTGCTGGAGTTCTCCATCTTCTACCATCAATATAATCATTAGCTGTAGCATGGAATGTTGGCTCAATAGCTAATGAAATTTTATCTGAAAAACGGTATGCGATTCCAACACCTAATTGTAAATTAGGATTAATTGTTACCTCTTCACCATTTGCAGTTAATACAGCAGCATCAGTTTCATACTCACCATCTAAGTTATCTTTAAGATTACTTCTGATATCAGCAAGATCTGTAGCTGAACCTATGATTGAACTAAAATCATACTTTGTATTTCCATTTAATGCATCATACTTTGTATCTACAGTAAACACACCTAAACCTGCGATTGTGTAAATACCTAATTTTGAAGCAGAACCATGGAATTTAATATTAGTAATATTCCATAATGCTTGCAATCCTACAGAAGTATAAGCAGTTTTAAAGTTAAATACAAAAGGATCTGCAGCAGAATAACCTACTGAAGTAGCAGTTAACTGTTGTACTGGAGTAGTTGCATCTGCATAACCTACATAATCTAAACCTTTAGTGTTACCATATAAGATATCACCACGTAATGACCATGAATAACCTAATGATTTACGTACACCTACACCAAAGCCAACGCCTGGAAATAGTTCAAAAGGAGTATCCGCACCTACACCTAAAATACCTGCATGAAGACTAACTTCCCACATGTCCTTTGGTTTTGGAGCATATGGAGACTTTGTCTCCTTTGTTAAAATTGAAATCTCGTCATTTGAAGCTTCTTCAAATGATAATGGTTGTGCCGTTAACGATGTCGCTAAAAAAGCGATTCCTAATGTTAAGGCAAACAAAAAGTTAAATCTCCTTGTCATAGGGTTTAAATTTAAAAATTTGATTTAAAAAAAAAATTACATATTTTGGGTGTCTAAACGTTTTCACATTTATACATACATTTAAGGTACAAATGTATATATTTTTTCACATCAAGCAAACATTTATCATTCTTTTTTAATAATAATGTTAAAAAATCCAAAAAATCAGACTTACTTTGCGTTATAAATCGTGTAAAATATCATAAACTCGATTTAAAAATTAAATAAAGAGATATTATGTACCTTAAATATTTTGAACCTATTCCTAATCATATAAATATTATAGATAATCTTTTAGATTATCAATTAGGTAAAAACATTTCCATTCTTGACACTTCACTTTCAACTATTGAAAATCAAGACATTGCACTAATTGGTATTGGTAAAACAGTGGATGTTTTTAGAACCTACTTTTATCAACTTTCATATAATTTTAAGAATATTAATATTATAGATTTAGGCAATCTAAAGTCAACAGATATAAATCAATTAAATAATATTTTAGAACATTGCTTATCAAAAAAAACTTTACCTATAGTAATAAGCGATACCAACATATCTGCTGAATTTATATCGAATCAAACACAGAAACATCTAAATAATATAATAGTTGTAGATAAAGAGATTTCATTATCACAGAATGATAAAATCGATTCCAATAACTTATACAATTCTATTTTATTAGATAACAGCGATAAAATATTCAATTTTGGTTTAATTGGGTATCAATCGTATTTTATAGATTCAAAAGTTGTTTCTTTCTTATCTAATAAAAACTATGATTATCTAAGATTAGGAAATCTAAAAAAGAATATAGAATTATCGGAACCTTTAATAAGAGATGCAGATTTCATGAGTTTTAATTTAGCTGCATTAAAAAAAATCGAAGTCCCAAGTTGTTCTCAAGCCTCTCCTTCTGGTTTATTTGTAGAAGAAGCTTGTCAATTGACTTATTATGCAGGAATTAGTGATAAAATGAATTTTTTAAATATTCATGGATATGATTTAACTATTAAAAATGAATCTCAAACTGCTCAAGCAATTAGTCAAATGGTTTGGTATTTTATTTATGGCTACAGTAATCGAAAGTACGATTATCCAGTTTCTATGAATAATTTCAAAGAATTCATAGTTGACTTTAGAAAATCAAACTACCAAATCACTTTTTGGAAAAGCATCAAAAGTGATAGATGGTGGATGGAAGTTCCTTTAAAGGAGAAATCAAAAACTCGACATCGACTTATTCCTTGTTCTTATGAAGATTATTTGGAAGCTGGAAATGGAAGCTTACCAGAAAGATTATTAAAAGCACATCAAAGATTTGAATAAATTTCAATAATAATTGAAGTTATACTTTAAGGAATGGTAAATAAAATTGGTTCAGAAAATAATTTATAATTCTGACTATAATAAGTTATTACAAAAAACAACATTTATCTCCTTAACTCATCTTTCTATAATTGCCTATCTTTGTTCAAAATCAAAATACGAAGTTGAAGTTTTCTACTGTAGTTATGAAACCAAAAATCCTCTTACTAACACCGCCGTTTACACAGCTAAACACACCTTATCCAGCAACGGCTTACCTTAAAGGTTTTCTAAACACTTTCGGTTATGAAAGTATGCAATGTGATTTGGGGTTAGAAACGACATTGAAATTATTTTCAATAGAAGGATTGACAAAAGTGTTTTCAGTTGTTAAGGACGAAAACGAATTATCGGATAATTCTTATCGAATTTATAGTTTGCAAGAAGAATATTTAGCGACGATTTCGCCTGTAATTACTTTTTTACAAAATAAAAATCCAACTTTAGCACATAGTATTTGTGATGGAACCTATTTGCCAGAAGCCAGTCGTTTTGATGAATTAGAAGATATGGAATGGGCATTTGGTTCAATGGGAATTCAAGATAAAGCTCGACATTTAGCCACTTTGTTTTTAGAAGACCTTGGCGATTTCATCAAAGAAGTAGTTGATGAGAATTTTGGTTTTTCTCGTTATGCTGAACGTTTATCAAGTACAGCAACACATTTCGCACCGATAGATGAAGCTTTGCAGCAACCAAATTCCATTTTAATGGATTTTTTGGTGGAATTATTAAATCAAAAAATAACAACTTTTCAGCCAACTATTGTTGGAATCTCTGTTCCTTTTCCTGGGAATTTATTTGCTGCTTTAAAATGTGGTCAATTTATAAAAGCAAAGTTTCCAAATATAAAAATCGTCTTAGGTGGCGGTTATGCAAATACCGAATTGCGAACCGTAGCAGACGAACGAGTTTTCGAATATTTAGATTTTATTAGTTTAGATGATGGTGAAGCACCGTTTCAAATTTTATTGGAACACTTAGAAGGTAAGCGACCAATTACAGAATTGAAACGAATATTTACGATTCAAAATGGTGTAGTTTGTAAATTTGATGGAGCAAAAGAACTTGATGTTCCACAGCGAGAAACTGGAACACCAGATTATAGCGATTTGCTGTTACACGATTATTTGTCGGTCATAGAAGTCGTGAATCCAATGCACCGCTTGTGGAGTGACGGTCGTTGGAATAAACTGACTTTGGCACATGGTTGTTATTGGGGGAAATGTTCTTTTTGTGATGTAACGCTTGATTATATTCAACGCTATGAACCTCTGACGGCTGAAATTCTCTGCGATAGAATTGAAGAAATTATCGCTCAAACTGGACAAACTGGTTTTCACTTTGTTGATGAAGCTGCTCCGCCAGCTTTGATGCGAGATTTAGCTATTGAAATTATAAAACGTAAAATCACCATTACTTGGTGGACAAATATTCGATTTGAAAAAAGCTTTTCGGCTGACCTTTGTCGCTTATTAAAAGCATCGGGTTGTATTGCAGTTTCAGGCGGTTTGGAAGTAGCTTCTGACCGATTATTAGAGCTAATGAAAAAAGGCGTAACAGTTGCCCAAGTTGCTCAAGTTTGTGATAATTTCACACAATCAGGCATCATGGTTCATGCTTATTTAATGTACGGTTTTCCGACACAAACGGCACAAGAAACCATTGATTCGCTCGAAATGGTACGACAACTTTTTGAATTAGGAATTGTACAATCAGGTTTTTGGCATCGTTTGGCGATGACGACTCACAGTCCGATTGGATTGGAACCACAGGTTTATGGTGTGGAGAAAATCGGCCCAAGTTTCGGTGGATTTGCGGATAATGATTTACATCATGATGACCCGACTGGCACGAATCACGACCTTTTTGGGGACGGTTTACGCAAATCTTTATTCAATTATATGCACGGCGTTTGTTTTGAGTTTCCATTAAAAAAATGGTTTGATTTTAAAGTGCCTAAAACAACAATTTCTAATCGTTTCATTGAGTTTGCATTGGAAATGAATACCGATAAGAACCCAAGAAAACATTCCCGTATTTTATGGATAAATCCGTTACCAAAAGTTACTT
>CAZEOC010000148.1:0-8751 GCA_964513525.1 uncultured Saprospiraceae bacterium
CCATGTCACCATTTGGATAATTAACCACAATAAAGTCGTAATCCCCTGACTTTATAGCGTCAACGAGTTTATCCGTTAACATTTCCGAATTCATTTCAGGTTGTAAGTCGTAAGTTGCGACTTGAGGTGACGGAATTAACTCTCGTGCTTCACCGTCGAACAAGTCTTCTCGTCCACCAGAAAAGAAGAAAGTAACGTGTGGATATTTTTCTGTTTCAGCAATCCTCAATTGAGTTTTTCCTGATCGTTCTAAAACTTCACCTAAAGTATTTTTAATATTACTTTTTTCAAATACGATTTGTACATTTTGGAAACTCTCATCATATTTTGTCATCGTAACATAATGTAATGGTAATTTTTTCATTTCTAATTCTGGCATATCTTCTTGAGATAAAACCTGAGAGATTTCTCTACAACGGTCAGTTCTGAAATTATAGCAAATTACAACATCATTTGGCTGAATTTTTCCTAATGCTTCACCATCATTATTAGTCACAACAATTGGTTGAATGAATTCATCTGTGATATCATTCGCATAAGATTTTTCCATTTCTTCAAAGTAATTTGTCGTCTTTGTACCAACACCATTTACTAATAAATCGTAAGCCAATTTGACACGTTCCCAACGTTTATCTCTATCCATGGCATAGTATCTTCCGATTAAGGAAGCTACTTTAACATTTGTATTTTCTATATGACTTTGTACGTTTTTTAAGTAATCTAAACCACCTTTTTGAGCAGTATCTCTTCCGTCCATAAAAGCATGAATAAAGACTTTATCTAAGTCATTTTCTTCTGTTAAATCACATAAAGCTTTTAAATGATTAATATGAGAATGTACACCACCATCTGATATTAAACCTAAGAAATGTACTGCACTATTATTTTCTTTTGCAAATTTAATTGCATTTAACAATGTCACATTATCTTTCAAAGTGTTTTCGCGAATTGCTTTATTTATTCTTGCTAATTCTTGATATACAATACGACCTGCTCCAATATTCAAATGTCCTACTTCTGAGTTTCCCATTTGTCCTTCAGGTAAACCAACTTCTCCTCCATAAGTTACTAATTCAGCGTTTGGATACTTTTTATATAAACTGTCCACAAAAGGAGTTTTTGCTTGAGCAATTGCACTAACTTTTGGATTTTGTCCGTGTCCCCAACCGTCGAGGATAACTAACATCACTTTTTCGTAAGTTTTCATCTTTCTTATCATTATTGATTTTAGTGACTTATAGTAAAAATACTGTTGTCACAAAAAAAGCTTTTTATAGAACTTTAACTATTGACTTTTGATTTGTTTATCACTAAATTGCAAAGGTAAACGTTAGAGTTATTGATTTGCAGTTTAATTCTGCAAATATAATAATTAAAAGTGTCTAAAAGACACTTTGTTTAAACTTGTATAGAGGATTGTTTGTGGTAGTGACGAAAATTTTAAATAACGTATTAATAATGAAACGAAAATGTATTTTATATACTTTAATATAGATACAAATCGTTTAAATGTGAGTTGGCATAGTATTGGACTATTGTTAATTACACAAAAACTTGAACAGCATGAAAAATTTAATTTTAGTAATAATAATTTCAATGGTTACAACAGTTGTAAATGCTCAGTTTTCGGGTATTTCTTCAGCTATTAGTAACAAAAATGCAACTGCTTTAGCAGAATATTTTGGAACTAGTGTTGAAATAACAACACCTGATGCAGATGATGTATTTGATAAAGTTGAGGCAAAAAGCGTAATAGATAAATTCTTTGTATCATATAAACCAAGTAGCTTTAGATTAGTACATCAAGGGTCTTCTAAAGGAAGAGCTTCTGAATATGCAATCGGAGACATGAAAGCTTCTGGAAAAACATTCAGAGTGTTTATTTATATTAATGAAACAAACGGAAAAACAGTCATAGAACAAATTCAATTTGAACAAGATTAATATATAATCTTATAAATAATTAGAAAAGGCATTTATCGAAAGATAAATGCCTTTTGTGTTTTATACTAATTCACTTAAATACTTGCTCTTAATGCTTTTTCAATATTCTTAAATTCAAATTCAAAACCTTCTTGCAACAATCTTTTTGGAACTAATCGTCTACTTTTTAATACTAACTCAGGTTCTGTCCTCATAAAGAATGCACCAATTTCAATCATCCATTTCATAGCTGGTAAACCGATAGGAACTTTTAAAATCTTTCGTAAGGTTTTCATGAATTCCTTATTCTTAACAGGTTTCGGACTAACAACATTATAGATTCCTTGAGCAGATTCGTTTTGAATTAACCATTCTACAATCCTACAAAAATCCATGATTTGTAACCAACTTATATATTGATTTCCATTACCTTGAAATCCACCTAAGCCAAGTTTAGTTAATTGAACCAAAGGAGACATTGCGCCACCATTTTTTCCAATGACGATTGATGTTCGCATTAGGACTTTACGAACTTTTGGTAGTTGAATTTCATTGAATGTTTTTTCCCAAGATGTAGCAACATTTACAGAAAAACCTTCTCCGATTTCTCCAGTTTTTTCTGTCATTTCTTTATCCTCAGAATATCGATAAATCGTTCCAGTACTTGAGTTAAGCCAAATTTTTGGTGGATTTTCGCATTTGTTGATTGCTTCTCCAATTACTTTAGTTGAGTTAATTCTTGAGTTAAGTATTTCTGTTTTATTTTCTTCGGTATATCGACAATCTACCGAACGACCGGCTAAGTTGATAACTGCTAAAGCATTTTCAAAACTATCTGCCCATTCGTCGATGGTTTCTCCATCCCATTTTTTGTAATAAATTTTTCCATCAGTGCTAACAATGGAACGTGCTTCTCTTCTTGAAAGAATAACAACATCACAACCTTTAAGCATGAAAAATTCTGCTAAATGTTGACCTAAAAAACCTGAACCACCAGGAATAATGATTTTTTTTCTCATTTCGTTTGTTTGAATACTAAACATACGAAAAAATATAATTTAAAACTATTTTAATTGAGCTTGTTGGAATTATAACTCTTGAAATTAGACAGTTTTAAGCTGAATATTCAATTCTTGAGCATTCTAAATAAATGAATTATTTCCTTCTTGGTTTACCTCGTGGTTTAGGTATACTTCTAATGAAAATCTCTCTTAATTTTTCTTTTTGCTCTTCTGATTCACAAGTGTTTTCTAACTCCGTATAATGTTCAATCATTAGTTTACCCTTCTGAGTTTCGAATTCACCTATTTGTTGAATGATTTTGTTTAAAGCTACTTCATCTCTATTGGGTTGAACTAACATTTTAAACATTCTCTCTTTGTATATTCTGGAGCTATCCATTATTTGGCTACTTTTTTCTAAATGTGTTTCAAATAGCGTTTTGAAACTTTCTGCCTGAGTTTCTCCTAAGTTCAATTCTTTAACAAAGTGATTTGTAATTTTATTTGGATTTGGTGGGCGTTTTCCTGACCAAAAAAATGCTAAAATTGTTATATTCATTAAAACTAACAATACTATAACCCCAACCAACCACTTTCTTTGACTATTCATTTTAATACTTTTAGTTGATTAAAAAATAATTGGTATTACTATCTTCAGGATTCAAATTATACTGTGTAGCTATATCATCATAAATAGTATCGCTTTGACTTGTCAGT
The DNA here is from genome assembly GCA_964513525.1 of uncultured Saprospiraceae bacterium. Taxonomy (GTDB): domain Bacteria; phylum Bacteroidota; class Bacteroidia; order Chitinophagales; family Saprospiraceae; genus CAWVWD01. The sequence continues at coordinate 3,642 of CAZEOC010000148.1, forward strand.
GCTGTAGCAATTGTAAATACATTCACAGCAACTAAAACTGCAATTACAATTGGTTGCCAAGTCCAATGAGTTTTAGTTTTTGGAGCATTTATGTTTTTAATTTCTTGCTCTATTCGAGTATATAAAAAGGGATTTCCTTCATATCGCTCGATTTTATCCCAACTTTCTAAAGTTTTTAATACTTCGTTGTTGATGTCTTTCATATCTCTAATATTATGGATGGAAAAAATAAAATGCTATTGTTTTATTTTTCCTATGGTTTAATATTTAGTCTTAATTATCTATTACTTAAATAATAGTCTTTTAATAATGTTTTTAAGTTCTTTTTTGCTCTAAACAGCAAAGACTCAATAGAAGGAACGCTTTTCCCCATTACATCTGCAATTTTTTGATAACTCAAATCTTCATATTTACTAAGTGTAAATGCAATTTTTTGATTATCAGGTAATTTTGAAACTGCTTCTGCTAATACAGCCGCTCTTTCTTCATTTTCTAATAATTCTTGAGCAGAACTTGACCGATTATCTGCTATATCTCTGACGATTTCTTCACCACCGAAAAAAGTTTGAAAACGCCTTACTTTACTTCTTCTTTTACGCTTACGCAACAAATCAATTGACCGAGTGACAGCAATCCGATACATCCATGTAGAAAGTTTAGCATCTCCACGAAACTTATGAATCGAACGAAAAACTTCAATAAATACTTCTTGAGTTACATCATCGGCATCCGCACGATTTTGCAACATTCCAAAGCATGTATTAGCAACCAACCCTTGGTGCGTTTGCACTAAAGTTTGAAAGGCTTTTTCATTACCAGCTTTAATCGCATCAATTAAAATCTGATCTTCGGTCATTCAGTTTTTGTTTTGTATTTGCGTGTTCAGAATTTGGACGATAATTTATAATGAAACTTGCGGTAGTTTTGGTATGTTTCTCTTTAAATTTCACTAAATCAGGCTTTATTGGAACGAAAGATTAATTTTACTACAAAATATTTGAGTATTTATAATAAAATGAAATGAAAAATGGCTTTCGCCAAATAGTCGCACTCACCAATCTTTAGATTTAAAAGGTATAAGAAAGCTAATCAAGTAATGCAATTTTGATATGTGCTTTGTTTGGGAAAGTAGCGCTAATATGCTTTGTCAAAGAATTTTGCTTGACAAAGCATATTAGCGCTCATAAATTTTTTGAAAAACGAAATCCAACTTAGTATAATTTAGAAGAAAGATAGAAGGCAGATTCGCAAAGGTTGGTGAGTGCAATTATTCGGCGAAAGCCGTTTTATTAGACTTTATTATGAAGCGATATTTTTATTTTCAGGTACTTAATTGAATTGAAGTTTAGAGTTTTTTATATAGAGTGAGGTTTTAAATTAGAAAAATACCAAGCATCAATAGCTTCAATCATTAAGTTTCTTAGGAATTGGTATACTTCAAATAAGGAACAACTAATACAATTTCTTACCTTTGCGAAGTTTTGATATTATGATTTTAACAAATAATTGTTCAAGTTTGTAGATTTTATTAAAATCATTAACCAAAACAAAAGGATATTTAACAACACCTTTTAATTTTAACAATTAAAAAGATACTAAATTTGTCAAGTAATACTTCTAATCAAAAACAAGATAATTGATTCTTGAATTAGAAAATAAAACTACTTAAAACAAAACAATATTAGAATGCAATTAATATTATTAATTCTTTGGATTGTATTAAGCCATGTTGGTTTATACAAAATGTTTGAAAAAGCGGGAGAAGATGGTTGGAAAGCACTTGTTCCTGTTTATAATAAAATAGTTTGGTTAGATATAATTGGTCGTCCACGTTGGCGATATGCCTTACTTTGGATACCAATTGTCAATATTTTTGTATTAGTTGGGATGATAATTGAATTAGTGAAATCATTTGAGAAATGGAGCTTTTTAGACCATGTTTTAGCAGTGGTTTTTACGCCTTTTTATTTTCTATATTTAGGATTTTCAAAATCTCCAGATAACAAATATTTTTACAAAGGTTATTTACGAGAATTGGAACATCCGATGCCGAAAAATGCTATTCGAGAATGGGCAGAAGCTGTTATTTTTGCAGTATTTGCAGCTACATTCATTCGAATGTTTTTGATAGAAGCTTATACCATTCCGACACCTTCTATGGAAGGTTCGTTGTTAGTTGGAGATTTCTTATTCGTGAGTAAAGCTCATTATGGAGCGAGAATGCCAATTACACCAGTTCAGTTTCCATTAGTACACAATACATTGCCATTAGTTGGTGGAGAATCTTATACAGAAGCGGTAAAATTACCTTATTATCGGTTACCAAAAATACAAGAAATAAAGCGTAATGATCCAGTTGTTTTCAACTTTCCAGAAGGTGATACTATTGTAGTACCAAGGAATTCTCGTGCTTTAAGTTCTACTCGTGGTTCTAATAACTTTTATAATTTAACGAGAAATCCAGCTTATGGTCCATTACAAAGGAAAGATTTATTGAATCCTTCTAATTTCAAGATTGTTACTCGTCCGATTGATAGAAGAGATAACTATATTAAAAGATGTATAGGGATTTCTGGAGATTCTTTGGAAGTGAGAATGGGACAAGTTCTAATCAATGGTAAAAAGGTGGAGAACCCAAGTAATATGCAGCATAGTTATACGGTTAGAAAGCAAAATGCAGATTACTTGAATAATGCGACTTTATTGGAATGGGGAATTGATGATGATGATATTGATTATAGTCAGCAACCAAGTTTATACGAAAAAGGATATCATATCACACAAGAACAGGCAGATAAATTGAAAAGTTTGAGCTCTGTTGCTGATGTAGTTAGAAATATTCAACCTGCTGGTGATCAAAGAAATACGAAGAATATATTTCCACATGATCCTAAAAATTTCAATTGGAATATTGACAACTTTGGTCCAATCTGGATTCCTAAAAAAGGAGCAACTGTAAAAATTTCTCTAGCAAATATCGCTTTATATAGAAGAGTTATTACAGTATATGAAGGACATACGTTAGATGTGAAATCATCAGGAATTATGATTGATGGTAAAGCAGCAACAGAATATACATTTGAACAGAATTATTATTTTATGATGGGTGATAATCGTCATAACTCAGAGGATTCAAGAGTTTGGGGATTTGTTCCAGAAGATCACGTTGTCGGAAAACCATTATTTATTTGGTTCTCTCGTAAAGATGGCGTTGGAATTCGTTGGAGTAGAATTATGAAAGGAGCGAATATATTTTAATTCTAAAGTAAGTACAAATTATAAGAAAGCGATTGCCTATATTAGGCAATCGCTTTTTTATTTGGTAAGTTGATTTTAGATTTCGATCTAATAGGAAATCTATTTTTATTACCTAAAAATAAATCACCTAATAGATCGAAAACCTATTAGGTTGACCTTTTTGAAAGGTTAGATAATTGTATTATTCATTTAAAAATCAGTGCCAAGTGAAAGATATAATCTTCTTTCTTGTACAACATTAGTTTCTAATCCTCTTGCAACATCTAATCTCAAATAATATCCAAATAAAGTACTTCTAAAACCATAACCAAAGCCTGAAACTATAGGATTTCTAAAGTAATTTACTTTTACACTAATTGGTGTTGTTGGATTATTAATTGTAATTGTATTCAAAGGATTTTCATCATTAAAAGGAGATAAACCTTCCCAAGCTGTTCCAATATCAAAAAATCCTACAAGTTGAAAATTACGTAAGAAAGTAGACTTGATTGGAGTTTTACTAAAGTATTGAAATACAGGAATTCTTAATTCTGTATTAGCAACTGCAAATGAGCTTCCATTACGAATATTACTACCGAATCCTCTTAAATTAGTGGCGATTGCTTTGTAAGCATAATTTGTTGAATTATCAATTGGAATAGATCGTTCAAATCGATTTTCACTACCTGTAAGTGGTAATATTGTATTATCTGTTCCGCCTAAGAAGTACAAAATCTTATCGTCCCCAAAAGAACTTGCAGCAGATAATCGGAAAGCTAAAATCGACCGTTTATCTAAGCGTTGATAATGACGTGCATCTAAACCAATTAAACCTAACCAGCCACCTTCAAAGTCAGTTTGTAAGCCATCTGTATTATCTAATTGAATAGAAAAACGTTTTTGTGTTTCTGCATAAAATTTATAGCGAGTTCCATTTTTGATATTCATTTGAATATCCATTGTATTATCAAAAACGTATTCTACTTTTGCACCAAGTCTTTGTTCAGCAGTTGGTTCTAACTCGATACTTAATTGATTATCAGACAAGTAGAATCTATCATCTGTTCTGAATGAAGCTGTCCCTCTTAAACTTGTAAAAATATCTAAAGGATATTTAAATTGTACTTCGGCTAAATTCGTAATCGTCTTTAGATTTCCTTCTAATGTTGTATTTGGTATTAAAGCATCATTACGAATAGAACGACGATAAAAAGAGTACCTTTTATCTAATCGTTTACTCAAATCTGAAACTGTCAAAAAGTATTCAGCACCATTAAACGTCGTTGGAATTCGGATTCCACCTTGAATGATATAATCTTCAAATAAATCATCAATATTTCCCATCATTAATAAACCTGGAGTAGGAAATTCATAAAATGGATTTTCAGGGGAATAAGGAATTCTCCCATCAAAAAGTAAACTATTATCTAAAGATGAAGTCACAAAATTAGAACGAAATTTCAATTCATAAGGCGTAATGCGAGAACGTCTGAATTGATGTATTTTTGCTACTTTCTCTAATTTAGTAATTTGAGGTAATTTAGGCTTAATGACCGTTTTTGTTGGATTGTTATCGACAACAACTTCAGCAGGTTTTGGTCTTGCTTCTATTTCTTCAAAATCACTTTGGAAGAAATAATTATCAATATCAATTTTTCCAGTATCTTTTGGAGGATTTGTTCCCACTTCAGTAGTCGTTGGAATCGTATCTATTACAACTTTTGGCGCTTCCTCTTTTGGTTTGGTTTGGAATGGATTTTCAAAAATTGGTTTTTTCTGTTTATCCAACTCTTTCTTTTTAGCAATCCGTTCTTTTTCTGTCTGTTTTTTCTCTTCGGTTTTTTGGTAATATATTTTTTCAACTCGTTGCATG
>CAZEOC010000149.1:0-8740 GCA_964513525.1 uncultured Saprospiraceae bacterium
TAATTATCTGAGTGTTTTACCGACATTAGAAAAGAAAATTACAGATTTGCCTTTGGTCGTTTTAACGAATCAAGGAACGGCAAGTGCAGCCGAAGTTTTGGCTGGTTCTCTACAATATGAAAAGCGAGCAACGATTATCGGTGAACGAACAAATGGCAAAGGTTTGATTCATACTTTCATTCCGCTTTCAGAAGGTTATGTAATGGCATTAGCGATTGGTAGAATTCGATTGTTAGATGGTCGAGATTTGACAACTGAAGGTGTGCAACCTAATATTATTGTTAAGAATGAAAAACCGTTTGAATTCGGTGCAATTGAATACGATGAGCAATTTTTGAAAGGTTTGGATAGCTTTTAATAATCTAAAAATATGAAAATCACTTTTTTACATACTTCTTCTATACACATTAATCGATTTGATAAAATTATAAAGGAACTTCAAATTGCTGCTAAAGTAGAGCATTTTGTAGCAGAAGAACTTTTAGAAGCAGCTACAAAACAAGGAAAAATTGATAAAAATGGTTTTGAGGAAGTGATTGTAGAAATTAAAAAAAGTGAACCTGATTTTATCATCTGTACTTGTTCTACTTATGGTAATTTATGCGACGAAAGTCAATCAGTTTACAGAATTGATAAACCTGTAGGGGAATTTATTGTATCGAATTACACAACCGTTGGTATTGCATTTACGGCAAATTCCACTAAAGAAATAAGTATAGAATTAATTCAAAATATTGCTCTAAAAGCAAATAAATCAATTGAGTTGATTGAGATTGATTGTAGTCATTGTTGGGCGTTTTTTGAAAAAGGTGATTTTGATAAATACGAATCAGAAATTGCTAAACACATCCAAAAAGAATCAAGCAATTCCGAGGCTATATTTTTAGCTCAAGCATCAATGGAAGGTGCAAAAAAATATCTTAATAATGAATCGTTTAATACTTATTCAAGTCCCAGATTTGGTGTGAATAGTTATTTACAATTATTATGTCCAGGTACTTAAAATAAAACAAAACTACATTGCCCAAGTTCTCATTCCAATCCAACCATTTGTTATTAAAAAAATCGTCAAAAAGGTCATTGAACAAGCAATTGCTAAAAAATAATATTTGAAGTGTTTTGACTGTGCTTTGAAATTTTTAATGGCTAAAATAAGTGTCAAAAAAGAAAAGATTCCAAAACCTAAAGTTCCGATAAATATCGTTACACTTCGAGAAGAAACTGTTGATAATTCAGCCATTTTATAGGTAAACGCTTGGATTTCATTTAAAGCAAATACGCCAATAATTAAAAATAATAAACCAATTAATGGAAAACTCCTAATGATTAATTGTTGCGAATTTATTCGTTTCAACACTCGCTGAATGCTTGCCGTAATAAACAGAATAATACTTGAGAGTAAGAACAAAATTGCAATTACAAATATTCCTAATCGTAATTTTATCCAAATCGAAGTACTTTGTTCATAATAATCACCACCAATCATCATTACATTTTCACCTGTAGTGTTTTGTGTAAATGTGACAAAGGGCACATTCATATCTTTCCATGTAAATTGCAGTTCACCAACTTGTATTAATTGAGAAGCTTGACCAAATAATGGTTGGTAATATAAATGTTCATCTTTGATAAAAATAGTTGGTGTACGTTCAAGTTTATTCGCAAAAGCAGAAAGTTGAACTCTCGGACTTCCAAACTGATATTGTCCTAAAAATGGTTTTATCGCTTTTTTATCTAATGGAAATTCTTCCAATTTTTTAGCCTCAATCTCTTGAGTAAGATAATCAAGAATTACATCATAAATCCGCCAATTAGGACGATTTGAATTATTCGCCACAACAAAACCAAGACCTAAATCTCTATTATAATATAAACCCGAAAAACAAGCGTTTAGCAAACCATCGTGTCCACGAAAAGGAATCTTTTTATTCAAAAAAGCGATACTATTTCCTAAACCATAACCAAATTTTTGACCATTCTTAGCTGCTAAACTACTATGTGAAGTTTCTATTTTTTGTAGAGATACTGGAGTAATTAATGTAGAATCAGGTTCTAAAAAAACTTGTACAAATTTCAATAATTCTGAACTCGAAGACCACAATGCGCCGCTTGCACCAGACAAACAATTACTACAAGCTACAGATTTAATTGTCCCTTTTTCAAAAGCATATTCTTTAGTTTCTATATTGGGGTTTTGGCAATTCAAATTAAAATTTGAAGTTGTCATTTCTAACGGTTTGAATATATTAGCTTTGATATACGCTGGATATAACTGACCGCTTAATTTTTCAATTATGTAGCCTAATAATGCATAATTCGGATTAGAATAAGCCATTCTTTCTCCTGGTTGCCAACGACAAATCATGGAAGGCAATTGTGCTTGAACTTCTTCGATTCCACTATTCAAATCATTGGAATAGGTTGAAAAACGATTAAGTTTAATATCATCGAATCCACTGGTATGTTCTAATAAATGGATGACTTTTAGAGGTGCTTTACTTGCCCAATTATTTTGAAATTTGATTTCAGGAACAATATTTTTCACCTCATCATCAAGTGATAATTTTCCTTTTTCTACTAATTGCATAATGCTCATAGAAATAAACATTTTGGCAATTGAACCCATTCTAAAATGAGTTTGTGGAGTTACTTCTTGCAGTTTTTCTTTATCAGAATATCCAAATCCTTTGTTATAAATTACACTATCTTTTGTTGTAATTCCTATCGTTAATCCAACAATATTATCTTCTTTAGCTATTTTTTCGATTTCACTTGTCAGTGATTCTAAAGTTATCTTTTGCCCAAAACTTATTGTAGCAATTAATAAAAAAAAGAAAGTAAATCTTGATTTCATAAAAATTGAATTTGTTTCCTATTCTCTAAATATAAGCACCTCAACAAGTTAAGTTTGAAAATTTATTATTTTCCTATTCTTAATTAGGTTTAACAAAACTATAAATTCTAATGCCGATAACCTTTCCAAGTTCCTCCATAACGATAAAATGGTTGTGCTTTATAATGCAAACAACAGGTTTCGCAAACGAAAACCCATATTTTTCCTTTTTGATATTGAATCCTATATAATGTCGTATGTTCTTCTTTACAACGATGACAAATTTTAGTTTTCATGAAAATCTTTTTTTGTGCTAAAAAACAAAAAGTGAAATTATCCCCAAATTTACTTATCGTAAATACAGATAATTTCACTTTTATAAATATCGAAAAAATTACTTTTAACTAATTCTCTGACGCATCACTTCATACAACATCATACCTGTTGCGACAGAAACATTCAAAGAATCTGTTGTCCCAATTTGTGGAATAATAAATTGTTTATCCGCTATTCTCATAATCTTCGGATGAACTCCTTTTTCTTCTGAACCAATTACTAAAGCCATTGGATTTTTGAAATCTACATTATAAATATAATCCGTAGATTCTAAACTACTCACAAAAACTTCTACACCTGAATTGTGAAGAAATTCGATGACATTGAATAAAGACTTTTCTCTACAAACTGGAATTTTAGTTAATGCTCCAGCAGAAGTTTTTATTGCATCCGCATTGATTAGAGCAGCTCCTTTTTGAGGAATAATAATCGCATGAACACCTGCAATTTCAGCAGTTCGAGCAATTGCTCCAAAATTACGCACATCGGTAATTCCATCAAGAATTAGAAGTAATGGCGTTTCTGAATTTTCATAAATTAGCGGCAATACATTTTCAATATGTTGATATTCAATCAAAGAAGTAAAACCTATAATTCCTTGATGATTTCCTTTTACAAAACGATTCAGTCGAGTCTTAGGTACAACTTGTAATTGAATACTATACTCTCGACAAGTCGAACGCAACATTTTCTCAAATTCTCCTCGAATACCTTCTTGCAACATCACTTTATCAAATTGTTGTCCTGCACGTATTGCATCAACAACTGGATGTCTTCCATAAATTATATTGTCGTTCATTATATTAGTTGAATTAAAACATAAAAAATAAGGCAGTAGCTTGTGCTACAAAACCAATAAAATAGCCACCATAAATATCAATCGGTCGACTATTTTTTAATAATAATTGAGCAGTTCCCATCGCACCAGTATAAATAATTGCTGCCATTAGAACAGTTGTCATATTAACCAAAGTGAAATTATACGTTGCCAACATAAAGATGACTGCACTTAAAATCACACCAGCACTAACCGCATGAATATTGATTTTTTCAATCAAATTCATTAAGAAAGCCATAAATAAAGCAATCGTTCCTCCTAAAACAAAACTTCTATAAGATAATGGAATTTCTCCGTTGTCTCTTACATTCACAAATATCCATAAATAGAAAATTCCTGTTGCGATATATGGTCCGATACGTTCTTGTTTATCTTCCATCTTCAAAGAAGGAATGATATTCAACGCTTTCATTAATAATATTGCAACTCCTGGTAACAAAGCTGTTGAGAAGAAAATTTGCACTAAAGTCAAATTATGTCTTTCAAAAGTTGTTCGTCCAAATAAATATGGATTCACCCACATTACTAATATTAATAAATAAGTCAATACCAATAATGGATGAAATATATAGGAAAATATAGAAGCAATTGTCTTTAACATATCTATAATCATCTTTTGGATTTCTTATCATATTAGTCACTTTATTAATTTGATAAAAAATTGCTACGAAAATAATGACCGCAAAGGTAAGATTTTTAAAATGAGTTTAGATAAACTATTAGTCGAATGTTCAAATGAACTTAAGGTAACGGGAAGAAAAGGTTCTAATTAGTTCTTCTATTATAGAGAAATATTGTTCTTTCCTATATTCAAATTCTTCTTCTTTTCCCCCGATAAATAATCGGAGTTTCATTATGATTCAACTTGATGAAAAGAAGCAAAAATCAAGGCTTGATTGATTTTAGATACTGAATCAAGTTCAGTACAGGCTCTTGAAAGTATTGAAAAAACTAAACAGCCTGAAACTCGCTACGCTCAAACACCAGTCTGTTCTTAACGTTTTTCTAATACTTTCTGCCTAAAATCAAAAATGCCAATCAACAACAATACGACAGTACGACAGTACGAATTTCATCAATCAACAAAAAATATAGCATTGGCTAATAAAGTATTTCCGCTATACCAGAAACCTCTAAAAATAGGAGAATCACACATATAAATGATTCTTCCTCGTCCTAATTTTTCTACTCCAAACGCCATTGTTTGCGGAATTTTTGGTTTTAAATTCGCACCGACAAAACCTGAAATATGACTATCTGATTTAAACATGCCAACATTCCAAGCATTACCGCCTAAGAGTGGATAAACATTTCTATTTTGTTTAATAATATAAGTCGTTTCATCATATCCATAAGCCAAAGGATGAGAATTATCTAAATGTACTTTGTAAATACTTCCTGCGACAGAATTAGATAAACTTGCTCTTTCTCGATTTTCATAACGCATCAATCCTGTTGGGTTTTCCCCAAATTCTTCTTGATTTCTTGCAGAAACAATGGATTTCCCTAATTGTGTATCTCGTTCATTTGCAAACACTTGATTTGCTGTTCCTAAGCAAATGATTTTCCCACCATTTCTAATAAAAGACAATAACTTTCCAGTTACTTGCAAACTTCTATATCGACCATTAGTTAGAATTAAAACATCATAATTATCTAAATCAATTTGACGGAAATATTCAGTATGTAAAATCGAAACTGGATAATTAATTGTTTGCTCGAAATAATGCCAAAGTTCACCAAAAGCAGTCGGAGAAACTCCTGAACCACTAAGAATAGCTACTTTTGGAGCATCAATATAAGTCATTTCGCTTGACCCCAAATCCTTTCCTATATCTACCATTCCAGTCTTTACAACTTCACCTTGATAGTATTTTAACTTTGTAGTTAGTTCTTTTAATATCGTCTTTAAATCAATAGAAGCATTATCGGATTTATTGATAACAACAGCTCCTCTATCAAAGGTTTTTCCTTCAATTTTGATTGATTGATTGATTACTCGAGCATTAATTTTATTATTCAAAACTGCTGCTAAAAATTCAATATCTTTTGCACTTTTCCAAGGAAAGATGTAAGCATACATTTTCTCATCGAAATTTGGAATTTTCTCTGAAAATTGCATCAATTCTGCATTGATGTCTTCCTTTAATGCATAAGTTTGAACACCATAAACATATGGCAATGCCCAAGCAGTCAAGTCATAAGTCAAAGAATCTTGCAGCTTTGTTTCTGGTTCAAAAAGCACTCGAATTAAGTTCGATTGTGATTGTTTTGCTGTGATAATTAAATCATCCGAACCTAAAGTAAATGTTGTATTTTCTTTCTTTGTGAAATAATCAAATCCAGTATATTGTTGTTTAGAATTTGATGGTAAACCATATTGAATTTTTTGTCTATCCAATAATGTTGTAATTGCATTATGAGTTGCTATATCTTTATATTTCACTACATAGGTTGAATACTCTCCCAAAGTGTTTTTTCTTGCTTCCGCAAAATAATCATTGAATTCCTGGAGCAATCTTTCTCGGAAATTATAGGCTGTTTCAATTGTAGAAATCCCAGTTGTTCTGTGATGATTTAAACGCTGTTTTAAGGTCAAAACTTGACCAGTTTCCTGTGTCACCGCAACACTCGCTCTACCAGAACCGCCTTGTTCGTAAGTAAAACCAATAGCTCCATTAAATATTGGCCAAGTGTCACCATAACTCGGATACAGTAAATCATAAACTTCTTTGGTAAAATATAACCAACCTTTATCATCAAAATATTGAGCATGATTCTTTCCGATATGAACCTGAAATTCTCTTTGCCAATCTGTAATCGCTTCATGCATTGGTTCCGCAGCAGGAGCAAAAAAGTAAGATTGCTGATGTCCCATTTCATGAAAATCTACATGAACATGAGGCTGCCATTGATGGTATAATTTAATTCTTTGTTGACTTTCAATTTGTGTTTGCCAAGCCCAATCTCGATTCAAATCAAATAAATAATGACTAAATCGTCCGCCTGGCCAAGGTTGATGATGTTCTAAAGCGTCGATATCGGGATTAGAAGGTGCATTCATCACTTGATTTATCCACATTGTGTATCTATCTTTTCCATCTGGATTTTCGCAAGGGTCAATAATGATGATTACATCTTTCAACCAATTATCTATTTTATCGCCACCTTCTGCTAATTCCTCTAAAGTAGCAATTGCAGCTTCTGTTGCAGCAGCTTCATCTCCGTGAACATTATAACTTAACCAAACAATTGTTTTTTGATTTTGCTTAGCAGCTTCATTACCCGCAGCTGCATCCAAATTAGCTTTTTGAATGTTTTCTATATTCTGGATATTTTCAGGAGAAGAAATATATGCAACAATCAAAGGGCGACCTTCAACTGTTTTTCCATATTCTTGAAAATTTACCTTATCAGAATTGTCCGCAACATATTTAAAATAGTCAACAACCTGATGATGAAATGTAAATCGTGAACCTAATTCGTACCCTAAAAAATCTGTGGAAGATTGTAAGCTTTGTGCTACAGATAAATTGCTGATTAAGAGCAATATAAATGTTATTATTGAATAATAGTTTTTCATAATATACTATAATACTAATCCACATCTAAAAGTATTTTCAGATGTGGATTAGTATAACAATGAAGTTGGATTTTTAGATAAGACGGTTTTATTAAGCGTTAGGTACATAACCTAACCGTGCTCTAAAACTTTTGTTATCTAATTACTTTTATAATATTTACTAATGATTACATCAATAAAATTGATAATAATAAATTACAAAGCCTTAAAAATCAAAAGATTATTTTAAATATTAACAAGAATAACGTCATTTTTTTAAAACAATAGTAAAACTATCATTTTGAAGACGAACTTTGTAGTGTTTATACAAACATTTTTAATTAAAATGTGTTAGTTTTGCAGTCAATTTTGTTCTTTAGATTTAGTCTAAACGACAATAAGCTTTTTAAATGAAAATATTTAAGGTGGTTGCCACCAAAAAAATATCATAAATAAAAAATGGAAAATAAAAGACGTATTTACCTTGATAATAGTGCGACTACACCTACAGATCCTCGTGTAGTAGATGCAATGTTACCTTACTTTTTTGAAAAACATGGTAATGCAGCAAGTCGTAATCATCCTTTTGGTTGGGAAGCAGAAGATGCTGTTGATACAGCAAGAGAGCAAATTGCTCAGTTGATAAATGTGGATGCAAAGGAAATTATCTTTACTTCAGGTGCAACAGAAGCTGATAATTTAGCAATTAAAGGAGTTTATGAAATGTACGCTCGTAAAGGAAATCACATTATCACTTTAGAAACGGAACACAAAGCGGTTTTGGATGCTTGTAAAAAAGTAGAAAAAATGGGCGGAGAAGTGACGTATTTGAAAGTAAAAAGAGATGGTTTAGTTGATTTAGCGGAGTTAGAAGCAGCTATTAAACCAAATACAATTTTAATTTCTATCATGTTTGCTAATAACGAAATCGGTGTCATTCAACCAATGAAAGAAATCGGTCAACTTTGTGAGAAACATGGTGTTTTGTTTATGAGTGACGCAACACAAGCAGTTGGTAAAGTTCCTGTTGATGTTAAAGAATTAGGAATTCACTTATTGGCATTTACAGGTCACAAAATGTACGGACCAAAAGGAGTTGGTGCATTATTCGTGAATCGTAAAAAACCTCGTGTAAAAGTTACTGCTCAAATGGACGGTGGCGGACACGAAA
>CAZEOC010000150.1:0-8726 GCA_964513525.1 uncultured Saprospiraceae bacterium
AAAGAAGAAGACCCAGATTGGAGTCCAGAAGATGTACGCTATTCTGTAATTCGTTATATTTCTACGGATATTCAGAATGCACAAGGTCCTCATGTTCATGATCCTCGAACGGGTGAAATTTTAGAATCAGATATATTATGGTATCACAATGTGATGCAATTATTAAGAAATTGGTATTTCACACAAACGGCAGCGATTAATTCAGAAGCTCAAAAAGCAAAATTCAGAGATGAAGTGATGGGTGAATTGATTCGTTTTGTTTGTGCGCATGAAGTTGGACACACTTTAGGTTTACCACATAATATGGGGTCAAGTGCAGCAATTCCAGTAGATTCTTTACGTTCTGCAAGTTTTACACAAAAATTTGGAACTGCTCCATCAATCATGGATTATGCTCGTTTCAATTATGTCGCACAACCGGAAGATGGTGATGTTCGTTTGATGCCAATGATTGGGGTTTATGATAAATGGTCAATCGAATGGGGATATAAATACTTGTCAAATATGGCAACGCCAGATGAAGAAATTGCTACATTGAATGGTATGGTGAAAGCTAAAAATGGGGATTGGTTATATCGTTATGGTATGCAGCGTGGAAATCCTTTTGATCCTTCTGCACAAACAGAAGATTTAGGAGATGATGCAATGAAAGCAAGTGCTTACGGTATTGCGAACTTGAAGCGAATTTTGCCGAATGTAGAAAAATGGTCGGCAGAAGATGGACAAAATTATGCAGAGTCTAAAGAATTGTACGGTCAAGTGATTACACAATTTGGTCGTTATATGCGTCATGTTCGCACAAACGTTGGTGGTGTATATGAAGAACCTAAAACCTACGATCAAGAAGGTGCGGTTTATACACATATTCCAGAAGCAAAACAACGTAGAGCAGTTTCATTTTTGAATGAGCAATTATTTGCAACGCCAACTTGGATGATTCAACCGGAATTAACTCAAAAGTTCCAACACGCAGGTTTAGTAGAACAAGTTAGAAGTGTACAAGTTAGTACTTTGAATCAGTTATTTGATTTCAGTCGTTTGCAAAGAATGATTGAAAATGAAGCTTTAAATGGAGCGACGGCTTATACAACTTTAGAAATGTTTGATGATTTGCGAAACGGTATTTTCACAGAAGCAAAAACTGGTGCAAAAACAGATGTTTACCGCCGTAATTTGCAACGTGCCTATGTAGAGCGTTTGCAATATTTAATGGAAAAAGAACAGCAACGTATTCCTTCTCGTTGGGAAAATTTCATTGGCGTTACAAGAGTAGATGTAAGTCAATCTGATATTCGAGCGATGGCAAGAGGAGAATTGAGGACTTTAAAATCAATGGCTCAATCTGCAACGGCTTCTGATACTATGACTCGTTATCATTATCAGGATTTGGTGGCAAGAATTGATGAGATTCTGGATATGGATTAAAAAAAACAAACGAGGTATAAATTTTATAAAAAACTCAAGTTTAAATTGGCTATTTTGCTTAATTTTGAACTTGAGTTTTCTTATTGTAAGAATGAATGAAATAATGTAAATTTTAGATAGATTTTTTAGTGCTATATTTCAAATATAGATTAGTATAATATCCCTTAAAATGAAAATGTATATTTTTTATGTCTAAGTCATATCATAAGTACCCTGATTGGTTAATGCAAAACCCTTCTTTAATTAGATGGGTGTATCGTTGGAATAATTTAATGCTTGAGAAAAATTGGTTTCTTTTTCGAAAACTTAAAAACATATTTAAAGATTTACCTAATAACTCTATAGTCGTTGATGGTGGATCAGGAGAAGGACATCATATCATTCCTTTAGCTGAGAAATTTCCAAATTTGAAATTTCAAGGAGTAGATATTGAAACCGAAAATATCCTTTTTACTGAAAAGTATGCAAATCAATTAAACTTAAAAAATACAAATTTCAAAGAAGGAAATTTAGAAGACTTTAAATGTGAATCCTTAGTTGATATGATTTATTTAGTAGGGGTTTTAACACTTATTCCGAATGATAAACTTGCCTTAAAGAGTTTTTATGATAACCTTAAAACTGGAGGTAAACTGTTTATTCATACAGCGGTAAATGAACATACAATTATTCCGTATATGAATGTTATTAGAAATAAAGAAACACATTATAATCAGGTGCATAACCGAGCTCATATAAATGTTGATAAAGATGTTTTAGAAAAAATAACGGATATTGGTTTTACAATTGAAGAAGCAATACCCAAAATAGGTGTTTTAGGTATTCTTAGTCATGAGGTTTATTCTATTTTTTTAGCAGAAATTCAAGTTGCTGAGAAAACATCTAAATTAAAATATTTCCTATTGCTCATTTTATTATTATTAACTATTCCAATATTAACAATATTGAGAGCGATTGATTTTTGGATTAAACCTAAAAAAAATAATGCTTTAATTATTATTGCTAAAAAATAAATGAGAAAAATTAGGAATAAACTTTAAGTTATTTCATATTTAATGAAATGAATAGAATGAAAAAATACTTTCTCGACTATATAATTAAAGCAATAGTTCATTAAAAAGATACCTACTCCTGACCAATTACTTAAATTAAAACCAATGAAAAAGACACAAATTTTATTCTTCCTTTTATTAATAACAATTACTGTAAATGCGCAGATTGTAACGCTTTCACCCGAAAAGCCAACTTTTATAGAAGAAGTGGTTTTAACTTATGATGCAGCTTTAGGGAATGGCGCATTGAAGGATTGTGATTGCGATATTTATGCACATACAGGATTACTTACAGGAGAGAGTGCAAATGTTGGAGATTGGAAGAAAGTTGTTGCCGATTGGAATGATAATCAACCCAAATTAAAACTAAAAAACTTAGGGAATAATAAATATGAACTGCGATTTAAAATCTCAGAACTCTACGGAATTCCTGCGACAGGTGGAAATCTTACCGCTTTAAATTTTGTATTTCGTAATGAAAATGGCAGTAAAGTTGGAAAAGATAATGCGGAAAAAGATATTCATATTTGGTTCAAGAAACCGAGTTTTCGCCCGCAGCCAAAAGTATCAAAAGTAAGTCAAACGAAAACACCAGAATGGACAAAGTATGCATCAATTTATGAAGTGAATATTCGTCAATACACAACGGAAGGAACGATAAACGCTTTTTCGGAACATTTGCCTCGTTTGCGAGATTTAGGTGTTGATGTTTTATGGTTGATGCCAATACAAAAAATTGGTATAAAAGATAGAAAAGGCACATTAGGTTCTTATTATTCTATTCAAGATTATACTGCGGTAAACCCTGAGTTTGGAACAATTGAGGATTTTAAAAAAATGGTCAATAAAGCACATGGAATGGGTTTTAAAGTTATTTTAGATTGGGTTGCCAACCATTCTTCTCGGGACAATACTTGGCTCGAAAATCACCCGACTTGGTATAATTTTGATGAAAATGGTGAAGTTATCGCACCTTATGATTGGTCAGATGTGGCAGATTTGAATTACGAAATGTATTATATGCGAGAAGCAATGACGAATGCGATGTTGTTTTGGATAAAGGAATGTGATATTGATGGTTTTCGTTGTGATGTAGCGGGAGAAGTTCCAGTAGATTTTTGGAATGATACAAGAGCAAAATTGGATGCTGAAAAAGCGGTTTGGATGTTGGCTGAAGATGGTTCAAAAATGTGGTTAATGAATACTGCCTTTAATGCAAATTATGGTTGGGAATTCCATCATATTATGAATGAAATTGCAAAAGGAAAACAAGCTGCAAGCGTTATCGTCCCGAACCTTCAAGCTTTGATGACGAAATACCCGAGTGGAACTTATCCAATGCATTTTATTACAAATCACGATGAAAATAGCTGGCAAGGAACTGTTTTCGAAAGATTGGGCAAAGGGCATAAAGCATTTGCTGTTTTAACATTTACGATTCCTGGAATACCTTTAATTTATTCTGGTCAAGAAGCTGGAATGAAAAAACGATTGGAGTTTTTTGAGAAAGACCCGATTGATTGGTCAGATATGACTTTGACACCATTTTATACAAAGTTAAATCAATTAAAAGCAGAAAACACTGCTCTTTGGAATGGAACGGCTGGAGGTGATTTATTAGAAATAGAAAATGATAAAGCTGAAAACGTTGTTGCATTTAGTCGAACTAAAACGGATAATAAAATTGTGACGATTATTAATTTGTCGGGTGAAACACAAGACGTTAATTTATCAATTAATGATAATACTGGTGTTTATCGAGATTATTTTACCAATGAAAAAATCATCTTATCCAAACAGACAAAGATGAAGTTAGAAAAATGGACTTATAAGGTTTTGGTTCTTGAAGAAGGCAGTAAGTAAAGACATTACAAATGGATTAGAATTACTTTCAATAAAGTACAAAAAAGTCGCCATTTAATGAGTTTTCATCAAATGGCGACTTACTATTTTCTCGTTAATTAAGTTGATTATTATTTATCTTAGTTAGCATCAATCACTTGACCAGAACCCGAAATATCTGCTGAAAAAGAAGATGGATTTCCTTTATAATAGATTTTTCCAGAACCTGAAATTTTTGTTTCTAATGCTCCTCCATCTACAAATACTTCTGCATTTCCAGAACCGCTGATTGTTGCAATTTGGTCTGTTGCCACTAAATCAAAACCATTTAAACTTCCAGAACCTGAAATTTTTAATTCGTGCGTATCTGCTGTTCCTGACAAACGTACATCACCTGAACCCGAAATTTTAGTGTCAATATCATCTGCATTCATTTCTAAGCTCAAATATCCTGAACCAGAAATTCTAAATTCAATATCTTCATCCGTAGAGTTGAAAGGTGTTTCGCCAATAACATCACCAGAACCAGAAATAGAAACACTTGTTAATTCAGGTATCGTAATATGAATTTCAAGGTCATGATTCTTAATACATTCATCAAATTCAATTTCCCAAATTCCATCATCAATCTCTCTTTCTAACTTTGCAATAGCATCTGTTTTACCAGAAATACTTATTTCTTGTGTTGCGCCTTCGCTGATATACACATCAGCATCAATTTTCAAGTCAATTCCTTCAAAATCGTCTAATTCAATCGTTTGAGTTTCATTGTTTCCGTTTGCTTCTTCACAAATAAAATCTACATTATTCAAACAGCTACTAAAGCCAAATAATAATATAAATGAAGTGGCAATTGATACATTTTTTAATGATTTCATAGTTTTCGTTTTTTTAATTTTTTCGTTTTAATAGTTGATTATTTTGGGAATTTATCCCCTTTATTTATGATTATTTTTGACGCTCTCTCTTTCGTCATTTTAATTTTTGATTATCTTCCCCAAGACCAACCAAATTTTAGTTTTACTTCCGCAAAAGCATTTGATAAATTAGCCGAAGAAGTTACACTATCGTCTGCAAAAACAGCACGATAACCGCCACCAATTCCAAGGCGCATCCAGCGAACTACATTTAGTTCTACACCGACATAAGGTTGTATCGCTAAAAAGTCGTCAGAATCTGCTGTTTCTAAATTTCGCACATTCCCACCGCCAAATAGTACATTTGTCTGTAAGTGTAATGTTTTGTAAGATTTTGGCGAATAGCCTAAAATCAAACCATTGTAACTCATTCTATATCGGTCATTAGAACCATCATTAAGGTAAAAATCACCAATACTTGATAAGCTTCCGTAACCAATAAATACATCTTTGCTAAATTCTATACCACCAAAACCACCTTGAAGTGTTGTATAGTTTTCACCTACTTGTGCAAAATTGAAGGCTGTTCCGCCCCAAGCACCTGTAAATTTAAGTTTACTAAATAAGGTTTCATCTTTTTGGCCAAAAGCGGTTGAAACCATTAAAATTCCTACGAGAGCGAGAAAAATCGTCTTTTTCATCTGTATTTGTTTTATGTTGTTTAATAAATATTGTTTGAGTGAAAATTTATTGCTTTATTGTATTACATGTTTTTATGATTTTCTTTTCCATTAACAATAAAACGATATAATCAATTGACGAATCAAAGATGATAATGTTAAACCTTAGAATCACTTTTTTTTCGCTGAACTGTCGTAATTAGTAACCGAATCGACAACTATTAAAAATAATTGATTAATCCGCTTACGATAAAAGCAACATTTAGGAATGACAGACTATTTTTTAAAAGGTTGCTTAGAATTAAATTTTTTATTAAAATGAAAAAAGAAAGATTATAAAATTGCATGGATGAGAATTAAATCTTAATATTAGCAAATCAAAGAAATAATCAAAAAACTAACTAATGAATAGTTTATATGAACCCTTATTAATAGAAGTTGCTTGGGAAGTTTGTCAGAAAGTTGGTGGAATTTATACAGTAATTCAATCAAAGGTTCCCTATATGCGAGAACGCTGGGGTGATCAATATTGTCTTTTAGGACCAATGTTGACCGACGAACATCCAGTAGAGTTCCAGTCAAGTGAAGATTATGATAATCCTTTTGGGCAAGCGGTATTAAAAATGCGAGAAGCTGGCTTTAAGGTAGAATTTGGTTTTTGGTTAATCACAGGAAAACCAAAAGTTATCTTATTTAATATCACACAATTAGATAAATTCTTACCTAATATTAAAGCTGAATTAGCGAAAGAGGATGGAATCGTTGTTCGACCAGATGATTTAGCACATAAAGTTTTGGCTTTTGGAGAATTGATTTATCAATACATCAAACAGATTACACAACCTGAAATTACAGATAAACAGGTTATCGTTCATTTACATGAATGGATGTCAAGTTCTTCATTAGGTAAAATCAAAAGAGAAAAATTACCAGTAGCGACAATCTTTACAACACATGCGACTTCTGTTGGACGATTTGTAGCCATGAATGATAATGACTTTTATAAGAAATTAGCAAAATACGATTGGTACAGAGAAGCAAAGCGTTATGGTATAGAAACACAAGCGGCTATAGAGCGAGTGGCGGCTCATGCAGCAGATGTAATGAGTACCGTAAGTGATGTAACTAATGCAGAATGTGAATATTTATTAGGTCGAAAAGCAGATATTATTTTACCAAATGGTTTGAATATTAATCGATTTGAAGATGTTCATGAATTGCAAAATTTGCATCAAAGGTATCGAACAAAAATAAATGATTTCATCATGGGTCATTTTTTTAATAATTATACTTTTGATCTTGAAAATACACTTTACTTCTTTACGTCTGGACGTTATGAATATGTCAACAAAGGTTATGATGTAACTCTGGAAGCATTGAAACGATTGAATAAAAGAATGAAGTTAGCGAAGATTAAGAAAAATGTGGTCATGTTTTTTATTACTAAAAAACCTTATCATACTATCAATCCTTTAGTTTTAGAATTACGTTCAATTATGGACGAAATCAAACAAACTTGCGGATCAATCGAGCGACAAATAGGAGAGAAGTTATATTATGCAGCAGCTAAAAGTTCTAATGATAACACCCTTCCTGATTTGAATGAATTGGTTGATGAATATTGGCAATTTAGATATAAAAAGACTTTACTTTCTTGGAAAACACCTTATTTACCAATCGTTGTTACGCATAATTTGAAAAACGATCAAGAAGATGATATTTTAAATTTCTTGCGAAAAAATGAAATCTATAATCAAGAAGAGAATCCTGTAAAAATTATTTATCATCCAGATTTTATTGATTCTACGAATCCACTTTTCAAATTAGATTACTATCAATTTGTAAGAGGTTGTCATTTAGGAATTTTTCCAAGTTATTACGAACCTTGGGGATATACGCCAGTGGAATGTATTTCGAGAGGAGTTCCAACGGTTACAAGTGATTTAGCTGGTTTTGGTGATTATGCTAAATCTCGTTTGAAGAACTTACAAGAAAATGGTTTATATGTTGTGAATCGTCGTTATCAAACATTTGATGAAGCAGCAGAAGAATTGTCTGACCAATTATTTGAATTCGTTCAGAAAAATCGTCGAGAACGAATCAACTTGAGAAATAAAGTGGAAAGTAATTCACAAGAATTCAGTTGGAATAGTTTAGGGCGTTATTATATAGAAGCCTACAGAATGGCGGTTGAAAAGTATAATAAAAATTTGAGTGATTAGGAATTTAAAAAAGAGAAACGTTCGATTGAGCGTTTCTCTTTTTTATTAAATATATCTAAGCACTTTTATTTTATCAATTCTCGAACAATCAAACAAACTTTTGGCGTAACAGCTTCAACAACGGCAACGACTTCTTCTAAAGTTGTTTCTTTGATAATTTCTGGTGGATAAGCTTGATTAGAAATCACAGATACGACAAAAACTGGCAAATTACTATGTCGAGCGACCAAAACCTCTGGAACGGTTGACATACCAATAACATCTGCACCAATTCTATGCATAAATACATATTCTGCAGGTGTTTCTAAATTTGGTCCTTGAAGCCCTAAATAAACGCCTTCATGTGCACTTATTCCATTAGCTTTTGCAATTTCTAAAGCTTTTGCATTTAATTTTCTATCGTATGTTTTCAACATATCTGGAAAACGGACGCCAAGTCGTTCGTCATTTGCTCCTCTGAGTGGATTTTCAGGCTGCATATTGATATGGTCTTTGATGAAAACCAAATCACCTTGTTTCATATGTTCATTGACACTTCCAGCAGCATTAGAAATAAACAATTGTTCTATTCCCAAAAATTTCAATACTCGAACTGGGAAAGTAACTTGCTTCATCGTGTATCCTTCGTAATAATGAAATCTACCCGCC
>CAZEOC010000151.1:0-8713 GCA_964513525.1 uncultured Saprospiraceae bacterium
TAGCAAAAAAATAACTGCGTTATTTATACCCGTTTAATTATGTCCAGGTACTTAACGAATTGATGTGACGTGCTTTAGTGATTCTAATTCAATTTCCAGAAGTATGGTGTAAATAATATTAAAATAGAGAACAATTCCAATCGACCGAGAATCATTAAAAATGATAAAAAGATTTTTAAACCACTTGGAATCCATGCAAAATTATCAACTGGACCAACTTTACCAATTCCAGGACCGACATTTCCTAATGAAGTAGCAACTGCACCAGCGGCAGTCAATAAATCTAACCCAAACATTGTAGCGACAAGTGTTCCTATGACAAATAATGCTAAGAATATTAATAAGAAAACTAAAATATGAGTTAGGATTTTTGGTGCGACAACGGTTTGATTGATTTTGGTACGAATCATTCCTCTCGGGTGCAAAATTCTTTTGAATTCTAAGGTAGAATTTTTAAAAAATACTAAATGTCGTATAATTTTAATTCCTCCACTGGTTGAACCAGCACAAGCTCCAGAGAATAATAAAACAAAGGCAATTACAGTCAAACTGGTTGTCCAACTCGTATAATCTGCACTTACAAATCCAGTTGTTGTAATCAAAGAAACAACTTGAAAAATAGAATCTCTAAATGCTTTTTCTGTGCCTTCATCCGTAACATTCGCCACCGTAATTGCAAAAATTATTGTCATAAAAATAACCA
The DNA here is from genome assembly GCA_964513525.1 of uncultured Saprospiraceae bacterium. Taxonomy (GTDB): domain Bacteria; phylum Bacteroidota; class Bacteroidia; order Chitinophagales; family Saprospiraceae; genus CAWVWD01. The sequence continues at coordinate 704 of CAZEOC010000151.1, forward strand.
GAAAGAAATAAGCTCTAAACTCGTCATTTCCCCAAACTTTTTTAAACTTCCCAATTAAACCAAAATAAATTACGGTATAATTAATTCCTGCGATGAACATAAATAAGGTCGTAATATATTGAATCGTCGGTGAGAAATACGCCATACTGGAATTCTTAGTAGAAAATCCGCCAGTTGCCATAGTCGTCAAAGCATGATTCAAAGCATCATAGAATGACATTTCTACAAACCAAAAAGTTAGCATCAAAAGAAAAGTCAAGCCAACATAAATAAACCATAAACGCTTTGCAGTTTCTTGGATTCGAGGATGAATTTTATCGGAAGTTGGTCCTGGAGCTTCAGCAGTAAATAGTTCGATTCCGCCAATTCCTAACAACGGAAATAAAGCGACGGTAAGTACAATGATTCCCATTCCGCCAATCCATTGTGTCAAACTTCGCCAAACTAAAATTCCTTTTGGTGTTGCTTCAATATTTTCTAAAACAGATGCGCCAGTAGTTGTAAATCCAGAAACAGATTCAAAAAAAGCTGCTGAAAAAGTAGGAATTGTTCCACTCAAAATATAAGGTAAAACGCCAAAACAAGTCATTGCAATCCAACCTAAACTAACGATTAAATATCCTTCTCGTTTATTAACATTTGCATTATTACGAAAACGAAATAACCAAAAAATCGCTCCAGCGATTATCGTTATCAAACCTGAAGTCGCCAAAGCACGTGCATCTTCCCCACCGTAATACCAAGAAAATGGTAAACAGCCCAGCATCATCGTTCCTATCACTATCAATAGAACGCCAACAACATTTGAAATTGGTTGTAAATTTATCATTACGTCGTGTTGACGTGTTGATGTGTTGATGGATTGATGTTCTTTAAATTGCCAATGAATTTATATCATTAAAGGTTAATGAAAGATAAGGATTTAATACTCAACTCTATCTAACTAACGGCAGCACATCAATACGTCAATACATCAATACGTCTTTATTTAAAGAAACTCTCTACATCGTAAATAGCTTCATTTTTTGCAAAAACGATTACTTTATCATCTTTCTTTAATTGAAAATCACCAGTTGGAACTAAACTTTCTTCTCCACGAATTACTCCGCCAATTAAGGCTAATGAAGGAAATTGTAAATCTCGAATCGGTTTTTTCGTCACTTCACTATTTGACTCAATTACAAACTCAATTACCTCCGCATCTACTCCATGTAAACTTGCAATTGCTTTCACATTTCCTTGTCGTACAAAACGGAAAATATTATTCGCTGCAATAAGTTTTTTATTAATTAAAGTATCCACACCAATATTCTGTGAAATATGAATGTATTCTGTATTATCAACTAAAGCGATTGTTTTTAAATTTCCTAAATTTTCCGCTACTAAACAGGCAATAATATTTGCTTCTGTATTAGGCGTTACGGCAATTACAGCATCCATTTTTTCGATTCCTTCCTCTTTCAAAATCTGAACATTAGAAGGATCCGCATGAATGATTAAAGCATCGTGAATAGATTCAACCAAACCACGACAAGTATCTTTACAATCCTCTACAACTGTAATATTATAATCTTTTTGAAGGAGTTTTGTCGTAATAAAACCTAAATCTTTACCGCCTAAAATCATGACATTTTTGATTGGTCGCTGAGCCTTACCAATCATATTCGCAATATCTTTGACTTTTTCTTGTCGAGCTAAAAAATAAATATGATCATTCCGTCGAACTTTGGTAGTTCCTCTTGGAATTATCGTTTCGCCATTCCGAAGAATCGCAATACAACGAAAACGGTGTTTAATATGTTCTTCATCAATTTGTTGTAAGGTCAAATCCAACAAGTCAGAATTTTCATCCAATGTAATTCCAACAACAGAAATCTTTCCTTCTTCAAAATTGAATAAATCAGTTACTGCATTTTCTTTTAATAATCTTTGAATCTCAATTGATGCTAAATGTCGAGGCGAAATCAAAACATCAACGCCTAATTCTGAGAATAATTCTTTTTGACTTGCTAATAAATATTCTTCCTTATTCACTCGTGCAATCGTCTGCTTCGCACCCATTTTTTTAGCTAAAATGGCAGACATAATATTATTTTTTTCAGAAGTAGTTACTGCCAAAAACAAACCCGTATTTTCAATATCTGCTTGTCGCAATACTTCCAAAGAAGAAGAATCTCCTCGAATTCCAAATGCATCAACTTGTCGATTAGAATTATCTAAGACTTCTTGATCTTCGTCAATTAAAGTAATAGCGTGATTCTCATTCGCCAATAGTTTTGCTAAATGCAACCCAACATCACCCGCTCCTGCAATTACAATTTTCATACTTTTCCTTTTTGCAATTTCGAGTTGAGAATTACTTTATTAAAACCCACAAACCGAAATTCAAACGCAAAATTACTTAAAAAAGAATTATTATGCTAATAGAACTATTTAGGCTTTTTTTATAAAAAAATTGATACGTACAATTTCTATATTTTGCTCCGTTTATTCCGACAAGTCGGAACAAAATACTTTTCAGACAGAATTTACAGGATTAACAGGATATTTTCACAAAGTGAAAATTCAATATTTATCCTGTAAATCCTGTCTAAAATATTTCAAAAATCAGTTTGTCTCATTTTTATGAGAAAATCGTATAGAACCATTTAGATTGAAATATTACAAAAAAGAAAGCCTCAATCAAGATTGAGGCTTTTCTACAATAAATGTTATGTAATTTTTATATTTTCAGAATCGAAATAATTTCACTTTTAAAAACTATATGAAATTTCGTATTCCTATGGTGAATTCTTTTTCATGCAAAGATTATAAATGATTTCAATTCATTCAACCTTTATCTTCTAACTCAATAACTATTTAAAAAACTTTTTCAAAGCAATTGCGACACCATCTTCTTTATGATGTTTTGTAATATGATTAGCTACTTTTTTGGCTTCCTTTCGAGCATTCTCAACAGCAACACCAACACCAACATAATCTAACATATCCACATCATTATAATTATCCCCAAAAGCGATGACTTCTTTTCGTTTAATCTTGTATTTATCAAGTAAAATTTTCAAAGCTTTAGCTTTAGAAATAGCCTTTGGCGATAGTTCAAGATAAGTATCTTTAGAACGATAAATATTCAAATCATCTTTATAATTATCCTTCAAATAACTTTCTAATTTATCAATTCCTTTTTCATCTCCAATACACATTATTTTATGAATGTGTTTACCTAAAGAAATATAACTATTCACAATACTTTTCAATCCAGAAGTTGTATTTGGTTCTGTTCGAGTATTATTCATTTCTCGCTCTGTTCCCCAATCTACCTTGTTTACATGCCAATCATCATAACTATAAATACTAATATGTAAATCTAAATTATCTGCCTTTTTATATATCTTTTTTATACTTTTTAATGGAATAGAAACATCATACAAAATTTCCGAATTATCATCTTCATCCAAAGAGTCTAACACCAATGCTCCATTATAAGCGATTAAAGCTTCTTTGATTTTTAATGCTTTCTGAAGATATCGCATTGCCTTTGGCATTCTTGCGGAAACCAATATTACTTTAGGCTTATGTTTTTTTATAATTCGACTAAATGTATCTATTGTTTCTTCTGATAAGAAACGATGTTTATCCAATAGCGTTCCGTCTATATCGCTACAAATCATTTTTAAATTATGCTTCATTATATCTCTTAATCAGTGATTTTGTACGAATACAAAACGGTTTTAAATTTTGTAATAATAAAATTCAATTTGTCAAAATATTACTATGGCTTTATGGTCTAAACAAAAGGCGTATTTTACATTAAATTAACATTAGGGTAATCTTTGCTTAATGTGTTACAAATGAATAGAAAAAGAATTAAAACTCAAACTAAAGTAGGTTAATTTTTAATAAATCCTCAAAAACTTAATATTAGAACGAAAAAATTCAACTTTTTTGAATAATTCCCGTAAATATAGAGTTTGGTAAAAAACATAATATAGTAACAGAAAAACACTCAAAATGCACTTGAAAAATTATTTACTTTTTAACTTTTTATTATTCTCATATTTATTGAATGCTCAAACGGCACAACACGATGCTTATATTGAAACATTTTATAAAATTGCAATTGCTGAAATGGACAGAGCTGGAATTCCTGCCAGTATCAAATTAGCACAAGGCATATTAGAATCAGGCATTGGAAAAAGTGAATTAGCAAATAAAGCAAATAATCATTTTGGAATCAAATGTGGCGGAAGTTGGATTGGAGAAACTTATTATATCATTGATGATGATAGAGACGAGTCGGGGAAATTAATAAAATCTTGTTTTAGAGTTTTTGAATCTCCTCAAGAATCCTACATCGAACATACCGAGTTTTTAACTGACCCGAAAAAAGAGTATCGATATGGTTCACTTTTCAAATTAGGTAAAACCGATTATGAAGCTTGGGCACATGGTTTGAAAAAAGCTGGATATGCGACAAATCCTAATTATCCTAAATTATTAATTACCGTAATTGAGAATAATAATTTAGCAAAATATGATGTAATGACTTTGGCGGATTTAGATGGTGAGTTTACAGAAAACTATCCAAGTCAAAGAGAAACGCTTAAAAATAAAAAGTATACGAAGGTTAATGAATTCAATAAAGTAGATTTTGTTTATGCAAAAGAAGGCGATACGCCACAAGAAATTGCGAATCGTTTTAATATTTCTACTCGAAATCTAATGCGATACAATGAAGTTGAAGGAATTAAAGTATTTGAAAAAAATGAACGCGTTTATCTAGGAAATAAACGGACTAAATATAGTGGAGGAAGTAAATTTCATCGAGTTCAAAATCATGAAACGATGGAAAGTATCGCTCAACGTTATGCTATTAAAACAAAATGGCTGTATTGGAGAAATAGAATCAAAGAAAATGAAACACCAATTACGGGACAACAAATCAAATTGAGAGGTTGGAATCTTGATGATGTAAAAACGGTTACAAAAGGGAAAAATAATCAACCACAAACGCCTTCAACATCACAAAACAATACAAATGACAATACAGCGGAACCACAATCAAATGAAAATGATGGATATTTGGATGAAATCGTTCCGCCTTCTGCTCAAAAAATAAAACATACTGTAATAAAAGGAGATACACTTTATGGAATCGCTCGAAAATATGGCGTTCCAGTAGATAAGATTAAAGAATTGAATAATTTGACTTCCAATGTTCTAAATATTGGACAAGAGTTGATTATTAAGTAAATTAAAATCTTAATAAATATTTTATACTCTTGTAATTCAATACTTTATTTATTAAATTTTTAGATATTTGTATTAATTTTATAATATAAGAGAACAGAGCAAGTTCAAAAGATTTTAAAACTTTATCCACTATTATAATTAGATAGATAATATCTATTTTTTAGGATTGAAAACATACAATGCTAAAAAATATAAGTGATAAAAAAATAACTAAATGAAATATTTACATTTAATATTAATGTTGTTTTGTATGAATATTTTGTTCGCACAAAATAATGCTAAAGATTATATTAATAAATATAAAAATGTAGCCATTCAACAAATGGTCGCAACAGATATTCCTGCAAGTATTACATTAGCTCAAGCTATTCTGCATACTTCTGTAGGAACGAATGTATTGGCAACACAAGCAAACAACCACTTTTCATTAGCTTGTACAGATAATTGGGAAGGAGAAACTTTATATCGTTTTAAAAATAATTCTCCTGCTTGTTACAAAGTTTTTAATTCTCCAGCAGAATCATTTTTAGAGCATACAACAGCGTTAGCTAATAATTCACAATATGAAAATTTATTTTATATAGATGTTTTGAATTATAAACGTTGGTCAAGAGGTTTGGAAGCGCTCGGATATTCAACTGCACCAAAATATGCCGATCAATTAATACAAATCATTGAACTATATGAATTGTATGAATTAGATAAAGAAAAGGAAACCTTTACAGATACAAACGAAACGGATTCGGAATCTAATGAAGTTGTTTATTCTTCAAAAGACGATATTTATTATGTGAATGATTTAAAAGCTGTTCTTTCAAGAGATAATGAAACACCTTTAGAGTTAGCCGCACGAATGAAAATTCCATTGAGAAAATTATTAAAGTATAATGATATTGATTTGGTTGATGGTTTTTATTCTGGTCAGTATGTATTTTTAGAAAAGAAAAAATCGAAATTTACAGGAGAAACTTTGACACATGAAGTCGCTCAAAAGGATAATTTATATCTAATTGCTCAAACTTATGGAATTAGATTAGATAAATTGAGGAAATTGAATAAACTGAAAGAAGGTGAAGAGCCTGCTATCGGGCAAGAAATTGCTTTACAAGAAAAACTAAGCGATAAACCAATTCTTCGCTCAGCAAACTTCAAACCACAACCGGCAGTAGAAGATATTCACGAAGAACCAACTGCTCCGCCTATTAGGATTATAACGCCTCCAGTTTCTGTTAAGCCGAATAATGTACCAGTTTTAGATGATCCAAAACCAAACTCGATTCCAAATACCAATACAACTATAGATGATAGTGGGAATATCACTAATAAAGAAATTATTTATGTTTATCCAGATGATCCAGGTTATGAAGGAGAAATTGAAGTTGTCGGTAACAATCCTACAACAGATGCACCAATTAGTACGACTACAAGACCAGGGAAAGTATCAAGACCTTCGCCAAAACCGCCTTCAAAACAGATTATTACTAATACAAATACTGCGGCGGACGAAATGCAAGAAACAACAACTGCTACCGTACCACCAAAACCTGTGAAAGTTCCTGAAAACGTTCATGTTGTTGTAAAGGGAGAAACATTATACAGTATTTCTAAAAAGTACAATCTTCCTGTACAGCGATTGAAAGATTTGAATGGTTTAATTGAAAATACAATTGAAATAGATCAATGGTTAAAAGTAAAATAAGAAATAAGTAACGACTTTAGCTTAACAAAAAATCCGATTGATAAATAATTTATCAATCGGATTTTTTAGTTGATAATACTCGTCAGCTTAGCGGTCGTCATTCGTCAAGGCAAAGCCGTTCGTCATTCGTTTATCGTTTATTATTCTTAATCTCTTCTACAACCTCAGGATTTAATAAAGTCGAAATATCGCCTAAACTATCCGCAGTTCCATCTGCTATTTTCCGTAAGATTCGACGCATGATTTTACCAGAACGAGTTTTCGGTAAACCACTTACAATCTGAATTTTATCAGGTTTTGCAATTGGTCCAATGACTTTTCTAACCACTGCTGAGATTTCCTTACGAAATTCATCGGCATCTTCTACAGTTTCATTTGCAATTACGTAAGCATAAATTCCTTGCCCTTTTATATCGTGCGGATAACCAACTACTGCGGATTCTACTACATTTCCATGTTCGTTAATTGCATTTTCAACTTCTGCTGTTCCCATTCTATGACCAGAAACATTAATTACATCATCTACTCGACCGATAATTCTATACAAACCATCTGCATTTCTTCTTGCTCCGTCGCCTGTAAAATACATATCTTTAAAAGCAGAAAAATAAGTCTGGCGACAACGTTCATGATCGCCATAAGTCGTTCTAAGAATCGATGGCCAAGGAAATTTAACGCAAAGTAAACCTTCAACATCATTTCCTTTTACTTCATTTCCGTCCGCATCCATTAAGCAAGGTTGAATTCCAGGAAGTGGCGTTGCTGCATGACAAGGTTCAAAAGATGTTGCACCTGGAAGCGATGAAATCATAATTCCACCAGTTTCCGTTTGCCACCAAGTATCTACCAAAGGACAATTTCCTTTTCCAACTTTTTCATCATACCAATGCCAAGCCTCTGCATTTATCGGTTCGCCCACAGAACCAATCACTTTCAGACTACTTAAGTCATATTTTTCAACCCATTCATCACCACAAGCCATCAATGCTCGAATTGCTGTTGGCGCAGTGTAAAATTGATTGACTTTGTGTTTTTCGCAAATCTCCCAAAAGCGTCCA
>CAZEOC010000152.1:0-474 GCA_964513525.1 uncultured Saprospiraceae bacterium
ACTTTTCCTGTTTTTATCAAGTATAAATCCCTTAAAGCAATCTAAATCATTTTTATTTTCATTCATGAAGCTTCATTGGTAAAGCATATTAGCGTTGGGTAAATTCAACTGAAGATGAAGTCAGCCTTAGAAGAATTAATAGCAATAATAAAACTTAATTCGATAAACAATCGGTGAGTGCAATTATTCGGCGAAAGCCGTTTTATGATTATTTGTTTATAACCTTTTGTAATAAAAAATCTTAAGAAACTTTCAAATGAGAAAATTTAAGTAAAATTTGATTTCTAAATTTATAAATTATATAGTAGAACTACAGAATATTTTATTAATAATTAAAAATTCACTCGTATAATTAAGAATATTGAAATAAAACAACTCATTTATTAAAGACTTTCATAAAATAGCAGTCAAACAAACTTCATTTGCTATTTTTGCATTCAAATTAAAAAGTGTCGAATCCCTTTTAGGGATTCG
>CAZEOC010000152.1:484-8660 GCA_964513525.1 uncultured Saprospiraceae bacterium
AATTTATAGAGTAAGTATTTATACTTATCCTCTTTTTTTGCTTCATTTTTTCTTGTGATCATTTAGGCAATTTGGGTTTATAAATTTCGGGATTCGACACTTCAAATATAATGGAAGATGAAAGTTTTAAAATTTGGAGGTTCTTCTGTGGCAACACCACAGCGAATTCTAAGCATAGTTGAGATTCTAAAAAGCTATGAAGCAAAAGGCGAACAATTTGCTGTTGTATTCTCAGCTTTTGGTGGTGTAACGGATATGTTATTGGACATGAGCCGTAAAGCAGAACAAGGGGATAAAACCTATTTAGAGGATGTAGAGAAATTTAAAATTCGACATATTGAAGCCATTAATATTTTGCTTTCAGGTGAATTATTAACAGAGGCAGAAACTGCTTTAAAAGTAGGTTTTGAAGAATTAGAAGACTTACTGCATGGTATTTTTCTATTGCAAGAAGCGAGTATTCGCTCAATGGATTATGTTGTGAGTTTTGGAGAACGTAACTCTGCTTTCATTATTTCTAAAGCATTGCAAGCTAATGGTTTGAATGCCGAATATTTGGATGCTCGAAAAGTTATCAAAACCGATAAAACTTTCAGTGCTGCCAAGGTAGATTTCGAAGCTACGAATAATAATATTCTAACTTATTTCGCTCAAACTAATGCGATTCAGGTAATTACAGGTTTTGTTGGTTCGTCAGAAGAAGGATTGACAACAACGCTTGGTCGAGGCGGTTCTGATTATACGGTTGCTATTTTTGGTGCGGCTTTAGGTGCAGAAGTAATTGAAATTTGGACAGATGTTGATGGTGTAATGACGGCTGACCCGAGAAAGGTGAAAGGTGCATTTACACAACAATCAATGACGTATTCGGAAGCGATGGAAATGTCGCATTTTGGTGCTAAAGTGATTTATCCACCGACAATTGTTCCTGCTTTGCAGCAAAATATTCCATTACGAATCCGTAATACATTCAATCCATCATTTGATGGTACTTTGATTAGTGATTATCATGATAAAAACGCCTCTATGGTCAAAGGGATTTCGTCTATTGGCAATGTTTCTTTATTAACATTGGAAGGTAGCGGAATGGTTGGTGTAATTGGTGTTTCGGGTCGTTTATTTAGTGCTTTGGCTCGTCAAAATGTCAATATTATTTTGATTACTCAAGGTTCGTCAGAGCATTCGATTTCTTTTGCGGTAAAACCTCAAGATGCCGAGCTTGCAAAAGCTGCAATAGAAACAGAATTTGAATATGAATTACAACAAAAGTCCGTTGCTCCTCCTCGTGTTGAGAATGATTTGAGCGTAATCGCCGTGATTGGTGAAAATATGCGCTACAACTCTGGAATGGCAGGAAGAATGTTTCAATCTTTGGGTAAAAATGGTATCAATATCGTTGCCATTGCTCAAGGTTCTTCAGAACTAAATATTTCAGCAGTTATCAGAAAGTCAGATGAACACAAAGCGTTGAACGCTTTACATGAAGGTTTCTTTGAATCAGATTTAATGGTTTTACACTTGTTTGTTGTTGGTGTTGGTTTGATTGGAAAAACCTTACTAAAACAAATTCAAGAAGCTGCGGCTTACTTGAAAGAGAATCGTTGTTTGGAAATAAAAGTTGTTGCTTTATCGAATAGCCGAAAAATGGTTTTCGATGGACAAGGAATTGATTTAGAAAATTGGGAAAATTCATTAAACGAAAGCGATACAAAAGCGGATATTACTGAATTTATTCACCAAATGAAAGCATTGAATTTACGCAATAGTATCTTTATTGATAATACAGCAAATGCAACGATTCCAAATCATTATGCAAGTATTTTGGAAGGTAGTATTTCTATTTCTACTCCTAACAAAATTGCTGCTTCTTCAACTTTCGCTAATTACCAAAACCTAAAAAGTATAGCAGATTCAAAAGGTGTTCGTTATGCTTACGAAACCAATGTTGGAGCAGGTTTACCAATCTTAACAACTTTAAATGATTTGATTGCTTCTGGTGACCAAATTCTAAAAATCGAAGGTGTTTTATCTGGTTCGCTTTCTTATATTTTCAATAATTTTGAAGTTGGTAAAAGCTTTTACGATATAGTTAAAAAAGCACAAGAATTAGGCTTCACAGAACCTGACCCAAGAGAAGATTTAGGTGGCAAAGATGTAGCGAGAAAGTTATTAATCTTAGCTCGTGAATCTGGTTTAGAATTCGAAGCAGAAGATATTGAAATTAAAAACTTCTTACCACAAGCTTGTTTTGATGCAGAAACTGTAGATGACTTTTTTGAGGTTTTAGGACAACATAATGCTACTTTTGAAAAAATGGTAGAAGAAGCAGATAAAGAAAATAAAAAGCTAAGAATTATTGCTGCTTTAGAAGGCAAAAAAGCCGCTATTTCATTACAAGCCGTTGATGCAGAAAATCCATTTTACGGATTAAGTGGTAGCGATAATATGATTTCATTCACAACAAAACGTTACAATCAACGACCTTTAGTTGTACGTGGACCAGGAGCTGGTGCAGAAGTTACTGCAGCTGGAGTTTTTGCGGAGATTATTGCTATTGCGACTTATTTGCAGTAGAATGATGCTTTCTTTTATTCAAAAAACCTGTTAGAATTTATTATCTAACAGGTTTTTTGTGTTAAAACGGCTTTCGCCGAATTGTTGCACTCACCAATCTTTTGAAAGAGTGCGTAAAAGCAAGTTGACAAAGGAGTAAAAGTTTAGGTTGCCGCTTCTTTGACTTGATAAACGCTAATATGCTCTGACAATCGAAATTTATTGTCAGAGCATATTAGCGTTTATTATAGTCAGCTGAAAAGGAAAATATACTCAATAAAACTCCCAAAAATATAGCACTTCAATAGATAAACGGTCGGTGAGTGCAATTATTCGGCGAAAGCCGTTTTTTTAGTCATTAGTTAGGTTTATCCCATATCAATCTTAGTATGACAAGTTTAAGTAAGTGCTTTAGTAAAGTAGGTAACTCAAATCTGTAAAATTATATGATTTAGGCAGATTTGTCAAAAATCGAACCCAGAAACAAATCTCAATCCTCCTTTAAAAATGTTAATTAAGTCTCGAAATTTGTAAAACAGCAGAATAGGCATTAATTAGTAGAACGACTAACCAAATACGAAAAAAATGAAAGCAATCTTTTTATTAATTATTAGCTGTTTCATAGTGCAAATTGGAAATACACAAAACTTAGTTCCAGATGAAGCAATGGATTTTCACGACAATGTATTCACTTGTCCTGAACCAATGAATGCCTTGCTAAATGCGAATTATTGGTATAATGTCGGTGGGACTTGTGATTTATATATGAAGCATTGTTTACCCAATAATACCGCAAGAGATGAGGTAAGAGTTTATCCAGCAGAGGGAAATAATTTCATTGGTTTTTGGGGGATTTTCTTAGATAATAATGTGATGGGTTCTGAAGTATTTGGAACGACATTAACACAACCTTTGCAAGGTGGACAAGCACATTTTTTCTCGATTGATGCTCGTTATCGTGGCAAATGGTCGAGCTATGAAGATATATACACACAATATTATCCTTATTATTGTTTTGGAAATCCTGCGATGGCACTCCAAATTTATTTGAGTGAAGATACAATTCAAGCAGGAACAAACCTTGGTTATCATGCTGCTTTTGAAATGGAGGAAAAACCATTATTCACCTTCGATAAATATCCTTTTCAAGATACTTTTCCTTCACTTGAGTGGACTACTCTGGCGGATTGCTTTATTGCGACTGGTGGCGAAACGCACTTAGGCTTCAGTATGACGATTGATACATTCACGGCAGAAGCCCCTTGCGATTCATCTTATAAGACCATTGACGGAATGATTAGTCGAGTGTATTATAATGTTGATAATGTCAAAATGATTCCGATGCCTAAGACGATTACTGACACCATTCTTTTATGTAAAAATCTTGGTACAGTTGATATTGACATGAAAACTTACTTTCCAGGTATGGCAATGGAATATTTAGATGTCGAATGGCAAGATGGTTTTGACAATTATATCAGAACGGTCACAGTACCTGGCATTTATACCTATCGAATGTTTTATAGATGTGGTTATGTAGATTTTGAATTTTTGGTAGAAGAAAAAAAGTGTGATGTGAATGCTTTTGTTCCGAATGCTTTTACACCAAATTTTGATGGCAAAAACGATGAATTATTTGCCTTTTTCTCAACGGATTTTCCAATTTCTGATTATGAATTTATGGTTTTTGACCGTTGGGGAAATACTTTATATCGGACAACTGTCAATGATGGTTTCACAGGTTGGGATGGCACGATGAATGGAAAAACTCTAAATATTGGCACTTATGTTTGGGTGCTAAAATATAAACATCATGCACCCGAAGGCACAAAAGATTATCAGCTTTCAGGTGATGTTTTATTGATTAGATAGATTTAAATAAATTTATCGTTTGAAAATAGTAAATTTAGTTTTCCTAATCAGAACAGCAACCTCTAAAATCTACAATCAATGAAAAAACAACAAGGCAACCAAAGTTTTAAAACTTTGGTTATATATATCTGCTTAATCTTTTGTGTCAAAGTTATTTCCGCTCAACCTTTCCAAGATTTCGCTATTTTCGGTATTAATAAATTACCAGCTCACGCTCATTTTATTCCGTTTCAGAATGAAAAAGCAGCCTTGACTTTTGATAAAATGAAGTCAGAATATTTTCAGAGTTTGAATGGTAAATGGGATTTTCAATTAGAGATTGTAAGGAATAAATCCAGAGAAATTCCTCCTTATCCAGACGGTTTAGCCGAAGAACAACCTGGAGAAATCGAAGTCCCTTCAAATTGGCAAATTCAAGGAATAGGACAGTTATATTATACTAACATAAAAGCTCCTTTTGATGGTTCAAATCCGCCTTTTACTGAAAAATATAAAAATGAATGGGGGATTTATTCTCGTCAATTTGAAATCCCAAAAAATTGGAAAAATCAACCAATTTTTATTCATTTTGAAGGCGTTCAATCTGCATTTTATTTGTATGTGAATGGTGAAGAAGTTGGCTATTCGGAAGGCAGTATGACACCTGCGGAGTTTGATATTTCTAAATACTTGAAAGAAGGAACAAATGAGCTAAAAGTTAACGTCATTCGCTGGTCAGACGGCAGTTATTTGGAAAGTCAGGATTATTGGCGAATGAGCGGGATTTATCGAGATGTTTGGTTATTTACCTTGCCCGAAAATCATATTTGGGATTTTGAAGTGATTACAGATTTAGATGAGAATTATCGGGATGCGGAATTGAAAGTGAATCTTCAAACCGTGTCGGTTTCGAAGACTGACACGGTTTCTGATGTTCGGGTTTCGTTGTATGATATTAATAATCAGTTGGTTTTTTCTCGGATTAAAAAGGTATCGGACACCTTTGAGGTGTCCGATACCTATACGATTAAGAATCCAAAAAAATGGTCGGCAGAAATTCCGAATTTATATAAATTGACCTTAACCGTTTTGGACGAAAACGGAAAGGAAGTCCAATCAATTGCTAAGAAAATTGGTTTTCGGGAAGTAGAAATTAAAAATGGCCAGATTTTAATTAATGGAAAAGCTCCGTATTTCAAAGGGGTAAATCGACATGAATTTGATGCGAAACGTGGTCGAGCGATTACGGAAAGTTCGATGATTACGGACATCAAATTGATGAAGCAGAATAATATCAATTCCGTGCGAAACTCGCATTATCCAAACCATTATCGTTGGTACGAACTCTGTGATGAATACGGTTTGTATGTGATGGACGAAGCGAATGTGGAAGCACATTATTTGTGGTTTCATGAAGGTTGGAAACCGATGGAACGAGAAGCGTTGAAAGCCGCAGTTGTGGATAGAGGAATTTCGATGGCGGAACGCTCGAAAAATTCGCCTTCGGTCGTGATTTGGTCGCTCGGAAATGAAGCTGGAAATGGACTTTGTATGGATGCAATGGCGGATACAATTCGTAAAATTGATGGAAGTCAGCGACCGATACATTATGAAGGTCATCAAACGAAAATTGCTTTGAAACGTATCGAAGCGTTCAATCCTCGGGATTTATTCTACTTCGCTACGGCTTTTGATGATGGTCGTTCTTACACCTCAGATTACGATATTTTGTCTTGTATGTATCCGTCGCCCGAAGAATTGCCCAAAATGTTGGAAAAAGATGGTGGAAATCGTCCGATGTTGATTTGTGAATATGCACATTCGATGGGCAACAGTACGGGAAATTTCAAGGAATTTTGGGACGTTTTCGAGCAATATCCGCAAATGCAAGGCGGCTTTATTTGGGATTGGATTGACCAAGGAATTTATCAAAAAAACAATGATTTCGGTTATGAATATTTCGCTTATGGCGGAGATTTTGGTGATGACCCAAATGATGGAAATTTCTGTGCGAACGGTTTGTTATTTGCGGATAGAACGCCTCAACCTGCGTTGCGAGAAGTGAAAAAAGTACAGCAATTCTTTAATATAATTAGGAATGAGAAATTAGGAATTAGGAATTTCGAGTTTACGATTGAAAATAAATATGATTTTCAAAATTTGAATTTTCTAAATCTCGAATGGGAATTATTGGAAAATGGAAATATTGTAGAAACAGGAATTATCAATGATTTGAATATTGCACCGCAAAAATCTAAGCCTTTTTCCATTAATACAAAAACCGATTTAAAAGCAGAATCGGAATATTTTATTCGTTTGAAATTAGTAACAAAAACGGAATTGACTTGGTGTGAAAAAGGTTTTGAAATTGGTTTTGAGGAGTTTTTGGTGAAGGAGAGAAAGAACATGATTAAAAATAATAATATTTTTAATCTTGAGTATATTAATTTTCAAGATGATTGGTTTAAAATTTCTTCGTTAAGCAATAAAATATTACCAATAAGTTTTTTATACAATAATAAAAATGGTGATATCAGGATATCTACCAATTTTCAACAATCTATAACTAATATAAAACTTAACCTCTGGCGAGTTCCAACCGATAACGACGAAGGCGGAAATCCAATTCATACAAGTTTGGCAAAACAATGGAAAAATATAGGTTTTAATAACTTAGCAATTACCAATGTTGAAGTTATTGATAATAATAATACGAATTTTTCTAAGTCTGAACTCATTACAATCAAAGGCAACCTTGGAAATGAAAATACAAAATTCAATTTTGAAACAACTTACACACTTTACGGAACAGGCGATATTCACATTAAAAATAAACTGACTCGGCAAAAAACTTTATCCAATTTTTATAAAATTGCTGTGCCGCTTTGTTTTTTAATCTTAGTTTTAGGCTTTTTGCTACTTCGGTCAGAATGGACACGCAATCGTTTTACTCGTATTTTATTATTAATAATAAAAATCATTCTTTTGCCAATTATATTAATTGGCGTTTCGGTAACGATTTATTCTGCTTTTCAAGATTATAATAAAAACGTGCCGCTGCCAAAAGTTGGAACACAATATACTTTATCCAATGATTTTCAGCATTTTGAATGGTACGGAAATGATGTGGAAACTTACGCTGACAGACAAACAGGCGGAAAAATCGGTCATTATCAAGACAGCGTTAAAAATCAATATATTCCATATATTCGTCCACAAGAAAATGGTAATCATTCAGAATGTCGTTGGGCAATGTTGATGAATTCGGATAGCATTGGATTGTTGGTGATTGCGGATGATTGGGAAGAAGGTTTGAATGTGAGTGTTCAGGATTATCATGATGCAGATTTGGGAAGTGCAAATCATAGTTTTAGAGCTATTGGTGATTATTTAGAAGCAAAAAAAATTACGGAAGCCTTCGGTCAAAACTCACCTATTGATATTGAAAATTACGGAATTCGATATTCAGAAAACGTTTTTCTCAACATCGACTACAAACAATCAGGAATCGGTGGCGACAATAGTTGGCAACCTCGAACGCATGAAAAATATTTATTGAAAGACGATGTTTATGAATGGTCGTACCGAATGTGTGCGATTGATTTGAAACGGGAAAAAGTGGCGGATAGATTGTCTTATGATTTGCCCAAAGTGGTAAAAATTGAAGATTAAGTACCTGAACACAATTATCCAAGTATTCTAACTTGTTGTTTTTTCACTATACTTTTTTAAAAAATGTTCGTATAACTCGGCTATGCTCACATTTTTATAA
>CAZEOC010000153.1:0-8630 GCA_964513525.1 uncultured Saprospiraceae bacterium
CTTTAATTTATCTCTTTTGGCAAAGAATAATTGTCAAGAGAGATATTATTGAACCGACTGTACTTTTTACTTTATCCTTGATTTTAATACTTTCTATGATGAGTATTCAATTAGTTGAATACAAAGAGGTATTAAAGTTAAACTCATTTATATATTTATTTTCTGGATTTTCATTTTTTGTTCTTGGAATGGAATTATTCAGAAAGAAAATAAATATTTCCAAAACAGAAGGCGCATATGTCCTTTTTAAGAACGATACAATATTAAAACTGGTGCTTTTAACAGGTACAGTTTATTTTTTGATTAATCTACCTAACTTATATAGGACGATTAGTTCAAATTTAAGTTTATTAGACCTTCGGCAAGAGCATTTACAAAAAGTAAATGCCAAATATGATGTAATAAGAGGAAATACATTTAAAAGTATTTTACAATCGGTTGCGATTATGGGTTTTATTATGCTTCCATTGACAATTAAAATGGGACGAATATATTTACTAGGCTCAGTTTTATCAGGTGTTGGTATATTATTATCTACCCTACAATCAGGAGGACGAACTTTATTTGTTTATACTTTTTTATTAATGTTTTTTGTTGTTTTGATTGAACGTAAACGTTTTGAATATAATCGTAAAGTAATTCCTAAAAAACAGTTAATAAGATTATCAATAATAGGAATTGTTTCTTTTTATTTCATGTTTGGAGTATTTCCAGGACTTAGACAAAGCAAACTTGCAGATAGAACAAATTTATTTTTAGATTATCATCACCCAGGAACAAAAGTGGGTAGTAACACCTATATTTTAAATGATTTAACTGGAATTGATAATAGTGTATTGGCTTTTGGTACGACTTATTTATGTTCGCCAATTGTTAAATTTAATTTTTATATAAATAAAATTGAAGTACATAATTGGTATACTTTTGGAAAATATTCTTTTCCCATTTTTGTTAAATTAACTACAGGGAGTAATGCAAAGCATCAAAAAATTAGAGATGAAATAGGTGCAGAATCAGAACGATATAAAACAGAACCTAATCCTTGGAGTTCAGCAATAAGGGATTTAGCGGTTGATTTTGGAATAGTAGGTGCTCTTTTTTTCTCCTTCATTACTGGAATATTAGTATCAAAAGGTTATTTTAATGTATTTATTACTTCCAGACTTGCATTTGATACTTATCTTTTGGCTGCATTTTCTATACTGACAAGTTTTTTATTTCCTATTCTTTATTTAATGAAGATATTTAGTTTAAGTCAAACTTTATTTTTAGTGATTATATTTACATTGATTAGAAAAATTTCGAAATAATGATTTCAAATAATAAAATTTTATTAAAATTATCAGGAGTTAAAAGTTTAGTTTCAAAACTCTTATTCAAAGTTACAAATGAAAAAGAAAAAATTGAACAACATAAAAATGCTTATGCTGGAAAACCAATTCTGATAATAGGAAATGGACCAAGTTTAAAGATCACTCCTTTAGATGAATTTAAAGATGTTGGAGCAATTGGAATGAATAAAATTAATTTACTTTTTGATAAAACATCTTGGAGACCATCACATATTGTTTGCATTAATGGATTGGTAATTCAACAAAATAAATCCTTTTTTAAAGAAACTGCAATACCTGTTTTTTTAGATATTAAGGCTCGATTATTAGGTATTAATAGTAAAAAGGTTAATTATTTTAAAGTAAATAAATCTCAAGACTTCAGTGATGACTTTTCAGAAGGAGTTGCAAGTGGTCCAACGGTTACTTATGCAGCTTTACAATTAGCTTATTATTTAGAAGCTGATCCTATTATTATTTTTGGAGTTGACCATAGTTTTAAAGTGAAAGAAAAAGGAAATATTAATAAAATTGAGGTAATGGAAGAAGATGATCCTAATCATTTTGATCCTAATTATTTCAAAGGTCAAAAATGGGGATATCCTGACTTAGATGGTTCTGAGTTAGTTTATCAATTATCTAAAGATGCTTTTGATAAGAAAAACGTAAAGATTTATGACGCAACTATAAATGGTAAACTTGAGATATTTGAAAAAATATCTGTTGAAAAAGCAAAAGAACTTTGTGGAATATGAAACAAAATTTAAAAATATTTGAATTACCTAAAGACTTTAGAGGAAAGCCAGGTTGGTATGTTCAGCTTTGGTGGATTGTACAGAGCATTTTTTTTAAGAATTCACCTCAATTTATGTATGGTTGGCGAAATTTTTTGTTAAGATTTTTTGGTGCAAAGATTGGTAAAGGTGTGATAATTCGACCTACTGTTAGGACTCAATTTCCTTGGAAAGTTTCAATTGGTGATTATTCTTGGATTGGAGATGATGTTGTTTTATATAGTCTTGGTCCAATTGAAATTGGAAATAATGTAGTAGTTTCTCAAAAGTCATATATCTGTACAGGTTCACATGATCATAATAAAGAAACCTTTGATATTTATGCAAAGAAAATTACTATTCAAGATGAATGTTGGTTAGCAACAGATGTTTATGTAGCTCCAGGAGTAACAATAGGTAAAGGAACTGTAGTTGGAGCAAGATCATCTGTTTTTAAAGATTTACCAGCTGGAAAATTATGTATTGGAAGTCCTGTAAGAGTTCTAAAAAATAGAAACGATTAAAAGAATGAAATTGAATAATAGTATGAAATCAAAGTCTAAAAATATATTACTACTTTCTCCATTTTTTTATCCCGAACCAATATCTACAGGTAAATATAATACTGATATTGTTAATGCATTAGCAGATGAAGGACATCATATCACTGTAATTTGTTCTCATCCTGTATATCCTAAATGGGTTCCTGAGTTTTCAGATGCAAAGTTGCCAAATGTAGATATTATACGAGGAGGTTTAAAGGTAAATTATACCCAAAGACCTTTAGTGAGAAGAGTGATTTTAGAATTATGGTACACTTTCTTTGTTTTGAGTAGTTTACGAAAGATTAAGAATGAAATTGATATTGTGATACCAATTTTTCCCCCAAGTTTATTTTTCTTATTTGCTTCGATTTTTACATTTCGTAAAAAGGAGAAAATCGGAATTGTTCATGATTTACAAGAAGTGTATGCTAAAGAAAGAAAAAACCTTAAGGGATTAATTATTAGTAAGGTTATTCATTTTATTGAAAAAAGAACTTTCAATGCATGTACACAGCTTATTTTCTTATCAGAATATATGAAGAAAGAAGCAATGGAAAGTTATAAATTAAAAAATAAAATTAATGTTCAGTATCCTTTTGCAACATTATCAATGGATAACTTGACAGATAATTTGGAGAGTGTTTTACCGAGTAAAATGAAGCATATTGTTTACTCAGGAGCTTTAAGTGAAAAGCAAAATCCTTCTCAACTTTATGAATTTTATGATCACGCTGCAAAAAATACAGAAGATGTTATTTTTCATATCTTTTCTATGGGGAAAATTTATGAAGATTTAAAAGAAAAAAATACAAACCCTAAAGTACAGTTTCATGAATTGGTTCCTAAAACTGAGGTTAGTGAACTATATTCAAGAAGCACAATTCAAGTTATACCACAATTGCCAGGAACTGGCAATGGATCTCTTCCATCAAAATTACCTAATATTTTAGCATCAGGAACCAATATATTAGTCATTACAGATGATAAGAGTGAATTAGTCGCTTTATTTAAAGATAAAAATTTAGAAAAAGTAGTGACTTCATGGAATAAAGAAGTTTTATTGAAAGAGTTATTAGGGTATTTAGCTGTAATAGATAAGAAGGGAGATAGAAGTAATAATAGTGAATTAATAAAAGAAATATTTAGCATTGATTCTTTAGTAAGCAAAATTATTAATTAATGAGTAACGATACAAATTATTTAGTTTTTGGAGGAAGTGGATTTATTGGTTATCACTTATCAAAGCTAATTCATACATCTAATAGTAAAGCTAAAATATTCAATTTTGATATTGAAGAGGCTACATTAGAGAAGGAGTATTTATATGAACAATTAGATGTAAGAGAAGTAATTACTCCTAAATCATATGATGCAAAATCATCAGACATTATTATTAACCTTGCAGCAGTACATAGGACTCCAGGACATCCTGATCATGAGTATTTTGAAACTAATATAACAGGAGCAGAAAATGTCTGCAATTATGCAAGAGAAAAAGGAATAAATACAATTTTATTTACGAGTTCGATTGCTACTTATGGTGTTTATGAAGAACAGAAGAATGAAAAAACTGTTCCTATGCCAAATATTCCTTATGGAATATCAAAATTAACTGCTGAGTACGTACATAAACTTTGGCAACAAGAAGATCCTGAAAATAGAAGATTAATAATATTAAGACCAGGTGTAGTTTTTGGCCATAGAGAAAGAGGGAATTTTACTCGCTTAATAAATGCTACCAAGAAAAATAGATTCTTCTATCCAGGAAGAAAAGATACTATCAAAGCTTGCATATATGTAAAAGATTTAGCTAAAGCAATGATAGATATGTTACAAGAAGAACCTAATGGCGTCGTTACATACAATATGACTTACGAACCAGCTCCTCGAATTGATAAAATTTGTGAAGTAATATCTGAGAAAGGTAAAATGAATAAACCTTCAATAGTATTACCAGCAAGTTTATTGGTCTTTGTGGCTAAATTCGGTTATGGAGTGTTTAGTATTTTTGGAATTAAAATCGCAAGTCTTCATCCAGATAGAGTTCGTAAACTGATGATTTCTAATGATATAAATGGAGAATTGTTAAATAATAAATATAATCTTCAATATGGACTTGAAGGTGGTATTGAAGATTGGATGTCAGAGGCTCGTTTCTTTGATAGGAATGAGATCGATTAATTTATTAAACATTATTGAAAAACCATAAATCAATCTTATTTTGATTTATAATTATTTTATTTGTCAATAATACTTTTGAAACAACTAATTATATAATGAAAAAAGCATTAATTACAGGTGTTACAGGGCAAGATGGAGCCTATCTTTCGGAATTGTTATTAGAAAAAGGATACGAGGTACATGGTATCAAACGTCGTAGTTCATTATTTAACACAGATAGGATTGATCATTTGTATCAAGATCCTCATGAAGAAGAAGTAAGATTTAAATTACATTATGGAGATTTATCTGATTCAACGAATTTAATCCGTTTGATTCAAGAGATTCAACCAGATGAAATTTATAATCTTGGTGCAATGTCTCATGTAAAGGTAAGTTTTGATGCTCCTGAATATGCAGCTGATGTTGACGGTGTAGGTACATTAAGAATTTTAGAAGCAGTTCGTCTTTTAGGTTTAACTGAAAAAACACGTATTTATCAAGCTTCAACTTCTGAGTTATACGGTTTAGTACAAGAAGTTCCACAATCTGAAACAACACCATTCTATCCACGTTCACCTTATGCAGTTGCTAAAATGTATGCTTACTGGATTACAGTAAATTATCGTGAGGCTTATAATATGTTTGCTTGTAATGGAATTTTATTTAATCATGAATCTCCATTACGTGGTGAAACTTTTGTAACTCGAAAAATTACTCGTGCAGCAGCAAAGATAGGTTTAGGTTTACAAGATAAGTTGTACTTAGGGAATCTTGACGCTAAACGTGATTGGGGACATGCTAAGGATTATGTAGAGGCTATGTGGAGAATCTTACAACAAGATGAACCAGAAGATTTTGTAATCGCAACAGGTGTAACTACTACAGTTCGTGATTTTGTAAGAATGTCTTTTAAAGAAATTGGAGTTGCATTAGAGTTTACAGGAGAAGGTGTAGATGAAGTAGGAACTGTAGTTGCAAGCACAAATCCAAAGTATCCAGTAGCTGTTGGAACAGAATTAGTTTCTGTTGATCCTCGTTATTTCCGACCTACAGAAGTTGAATTATTAATAGGTGATCCAACTAAATCTAAAACAAAATTAGGTTGGGAGCCTAAATATGATTTAGAAGCATTATGTAGTGAAATGGTTGCTAAAGATATAGAATTATTTGAACGTGATCAATTATTAAAGAATGCTGGATTTCAGATTAAAAATCAATTCGAGTAATCTTAATGGCGAATGATAAAATCGATAAACTATGAGTTGTTTAGTTTTAATAATTCATAGTTTATAATTTAAAACTCATAATTTTTTTATAGTGGATAAAAACGCAAAAGTATATATAGCAGGACATAGAGGAATGGTTGGTTCCGCTATTCATAGACGTTTATTAAAAGACGGATTTACAAATTTTGTATTTAAGACTTCTAAAGAATTAGACTTAAGAAATCAATTAGCCGTAGCTGAATTCTTTACTGTTGAAAAACCAACATATGTTTTCTTAGCAGCAGCAAAAGTAGGTGGAATTGTTGCGAATAATACATATAGAGCAGAATTTATTTATGATAATATTATGATTCAAAATAATATTATTCATGAATCATATAAAAATGATGTAAAGAAATTAATGTTCTTAGGGTCATCTTGTATCTATCCAAAATTTGCAGAGCAACCTCTTAAAGAAGAATCATTATTGACTGGTTTGTTAGAACCTACAAATGAGCCATATGCAATTGCAAAAATTGCAGGAATAAAAATGTGTGATGCCTATAGAGCTCAATATGGTTGTAATTTCATTTCTGTAATGCCTACAAATCTATATGGTCCAAATGATAATTATGATTTACAAAAATCACATGTTTTACCAGCTTTGATTCGTAAATTTCATACTGCTAAGAAAAATAATGAACCTAATGTCATGATGTGGGGTACAGGAACACCTAAAAGAGAATTCTTACACGCAGATGATTTAGCTGATGCTTGTTATTATTTAATGCAAACTTATGAAGCTGAAGGTCCAATAAACATTGGTGTAGGTGAAGATATTGCAATTAAAGATTTGGCGTTATTAATTAAAGAAGTTGTTGGTTATAAAGGAGAAATTGTACATGATTTAACTAAACCAGATGGAACTCCTCGGAAATTGATGAATGTTGATAGATTGACAAATGCAGGTTGGAAAGCTACTACTACTCTTGAGGTAGGTATTCGTGCTGTTTATGAATCATTGAAAGACAAAGATTGGTATTAATACTATGTTGATATATTGTTATATAATCCATTGGAATTGGATACTTTACAGTATAATAACATGATAATATATTTATAAATGAATATTTTTGAAACAACAGGGGAAGAATTAAAAACTCAAGGATTTCAATTTGAACGTACAGATTTTAATCGTCCTTGGGGAGGATTTTTTGTCATTGAAGAAAGTCAATCTGCTGAATTTACAGCAAAATATTTTCCAGGAATGGATAATAATGATTTAATTGGTGGTCGGAAAGTAAGTCCTAAAATTTTATTAGTTGCTCCTAAAAAAAGACTTTCTTGGCAATATCATCATCGTCGTTCAGAAGTGTGGCGAGTAATTGGTGGAGAAGTAGGTATTGTAAGAAGTGATACAGATGAACAAGGAGAATTAGAAATTTTTAAAGTGGGTGATGTTATTACTTTAAAAAAAGGTGAAAGACATCGTTTGGTTGGTTTATCAGAATGGGGGAAAGTTGCAGAAATTTGGCAACACACAGAGCCAAATAATCCGTCAGATGAAAATGATATAGTAAGGTTACAAGATGATTTTGGAAGATAGAATTCAGATAGGAGGTATTTTAATAATGCCTCCTATCTTTGTTTTAGGCAATTTATAAAATTAGATATATTTCTTAAGCGTAAATTTCAATTACTAAATTGAAGTTTATATTAAATATGTTACTTTTGCAAAAAATTGTAACGTAATCATTTTATGAAAAATACACATAACAAAAAAATTAGTATGAAAGCAGCTGATAATATAAGAATATTATCAGCTGCAATGGTTGAACAAGCTGCATCTGGTCACCCTGGAGGTGCTATGGGAGGAGCTGATTTTATCCATGTTTTATTTTCTGAATTTTTAAATTTTGATCCTGATGACAATGAGTACCCTTACAGAGATCGATTCTTTTTAGATCCAGGACACATGTCTGCAATGCTTTATAGTCAGTTAGCACTATTTGGTAATTTCAGTATGGAAGATATTAAAAATTTTAGACAGTGGGGTAGCCCTACACCTGGACATCCTGAAGTAGATGTTAAAAGAGGTATTGAAAATACTTCTGGACCTTTAGGATTAGGTCATGCTTTTGGTGTTGGTGCTGCAATAGCAGAACGTTTTTTAGTAAGTCGATTTGGTGAGCAAATTGCTCATAAGACTTATTTATATATTTCTGATGGTGGAATTCAAGAAGAGATTTCTCAAGGTGTTGGTAGAACTGCAGGTTTCTTAGGCTTAGGAAACGTTGTGATGTTTTATGATGCGAATGATGTTCAGTTATCAACTACTGTTGGAGAAGTAATGACTGAAGATACAGCTAAGAAATATGAAGCTTGGGGCTGGCAAGTATTAGATATTAATGGTAATGATCATGACGCAATTCGTCAAGCTTTGACAATGGCAAATGACAGTACAGAACAACCAACACTAATTATTGGTAGAACAATAATGGGAAAAGGAGCTGTGAAATCTGATGGAAGTACTCATGAAGGAGAAGTTGAAACACATGGTAAACCTTTGGGTAAATCAAATGCTTCTTTCGCTAAAACTATAGAAAATTTAGG
>CAZEOC010000154.1:0-8629 GCA_964513525.1 uncultured Saprospiraceae bacterium
GATTTGTTGACCAATACCAAAAACCCAATACAGGCACACCGCCAATCAGACCTAACCACGGAATACTTGATGCTTCAGCATCCATTGGCTGAACTACTGAAAAATGTCCTTCTGGTGCAGCATCAACTATTCTTGACCAATCAAAATCTACTTCTCTAAATAAAATATAAGTCATAATACTACAACCTACAATCAAAATCACTGCTTGAATCGCATCTGTAATCACAACCGCTTTCAATCCTCCCGAAGCGGTATAAACTCCTGCAATTACTGCCAAAACCATCGCTGTTTGCCACAATACTAAATCAGGAAAAAAGGCTTGTAAAACCAACGAACCAGCATATAAAGCTCCAGCTGTTTCTATCATTATCGTACTAAAAATCGAAACCCCTGAAAAGAATAATTGTGAACGTCTATCAAAACGTTTTTCCAAAAATTCTGGAATCGTTGTAATTCTCGACCGTAAATACAAAGGCACAAATATCAACGCCGCAATAATCAACGGAATACCCGACATCCATTCATAAACCGAGTTTACAATTCCTGTTGTATAAGCTGCACCAGATAAACCGATGATTGTAGAACTGGAAATGTTTGACGCAAAAAGCGATAAAGCTATCAATCCCCAACCGAACGAACGACCGCCTAAAAATAAATCTTCCCCAGTTTTGGTTTTTCTCGCTACCCAAAAACCGATACATAATACCAGTACTAAATAGCCCAAAACAATGGCTATATCAATATTTGAAATTGAATTCATAATTTTTTATTTGGTTCTTTTATTTTATTTGGTTATAATATTTTCAATTCTTTGGCAAGAGCAATGCCGTTTGCCCTACTAAAATATAATTTAAATCCTATTTATTCATATTTTCAAAATAAACGAAAACGAATACGCCTTCACTTCCAAAAGGTACTTATTCAATGGTTTTGATAGCCACGAATCTACACCGCCAATTCCCATTTGTTGAAAATCCAAACAGAGTGAAACCACTTCTTCTTCTTCTAAATCAATCGTGTGCTTTTCACCTCGTTTCGTTCTGGTCAACTGTTCTGATGAAAAAGGTAAAACCGAAAAGTTAAAAGTTGGAAAGCCTTTTATTTTAATAGTTTCGTCTTTTTCATTTCCAATTTCCAACCAACGAACTTCTGTTCGATAACCATTTTCTTGTGGTGCAATATAAGGTTCGTATTGTTCTGAAACCCTATTTTCATAAATTCCTATATCCGCTGCTGCTTTTCTATCCCAATAATTTTCAATTGGTCCACGACCAAAATATTTTACTTGTTGAAATTCTTTTGCTAATGCCCAATATAAACCAATTCTTGGAATTTCAGGCAAATCGAAACGCTGTGGTTCAAATCTACAATTTACTACTATTCCACTATTTAAACTACAAAATTCCATTGTAAAATAGGCATCGATAGTTTCACAATATTGTTTTGAAATTGCTTTCGTACGTTCTGCATTTATTTCAAATTGAACTTCTGTAAATTCATTTTTTGCTTTCCTCCAAATCGCACAACGTTCAGGCATTCCATTTCCAAAATCATTATCATTTGGTGGTCGCCAAAAGTTGGGTTGAAGTTCTGATTTTAATTGTTGGACTTTTTTCATATTTAGTTGTCGGACAGCTTGAATCTGTCCGACAGCTAGTGATTCAATCAAAAATTGCTCTTTTCCAAATTCAGAATCTAAATCAATAAAATATTCCACTTTATCATCAAAATCAATTGATTCTAAATCAATTATTATATTTTTTGATGCCTTTGCATTCAAATCAATAGCAAAATCGCCACTTTTTACCACTTTCCGTTTTCCTTCACTTTCACACCAAACCTCAAAATTGATTATTAAATCAATCAAATCTGTAAAATCAAAATCGTTTTTTATAGTAAGGCTTAAGTGTCGGACACCTTTAAGGTGTCCGACACTTAAATTTTCAAACAAAACATTCTGATAAACTCGCTGTACTTCCCAATACATTGGATGCGGTGTTCTATCAGGAAACAAGATTCCATTAATACAAAAATTATCATCACTTGGTACATTTTCGCCCATGATTTCATCTGTAAAATCACCGCCGAATTGCCAATATTTTTGTCCCTCTTTTTCAGCTGCCAAACCTTGGTCTACCAAATCCCAAATAAAGCCGCCTTGCAAACAATCAAACTGATTTATTACGTCCCAATAATCCGAAAAATTCCCCAAAGAATTTCCCATTGCATGTGCATATTCACACATAATTAATGGGCGTTTTGGATTTTTTTTGGCGTAAGCCGTTAAGTGTTCCAAACTCGGATACATCGGACAAACGATGTCTGTATTAGCTTCCTCAAAAGCTTGTTCATATTGCACCGGTCGGCTGCTATCTCGAGCTTTCAACCAATCATAAGCAAGTTGAAAATTACACCCATTTTCTGCCTCATTTCCCATCGACCAAGTGATAATACAAGCATGATTTTTCGTCCGCTCAAACATTCGTTTAATTCTGTCCAAATGTGCCGCTTGCCAACGTTTATCATCTGCCAAAGTCTGTTCCGAAGTATACATTCCATGACTCTCAATATTTGCTTCATCAACCACATAGAAACCGTGTTCATCGCAGAGTTCATACCATCGAGCAGCATTCGGATAATGACTACAACGAACCGAATTAATATTCGCTTTTTTCATCATTTCGATATCCAAAAGCATCGATTTCTCGTCAATTACATGAGCCGTTTTTTCGTCATGTTCGTGCCGATTCACTCCTTTAATCGTAATCGGAACACCATTCACACAAAGTTGAGCATTGCGAATTTCGACTTTTCGGAATCCAATTTTACAACCCGTCGTTTCTACAATTTCATCAGTTTTGCTATCCAAAACGGTCAATCGTAGATGATATAAATTCGGCGTTTCCGCCGTCCATTTTTCTATTTTATTTAATTTGAAATGATAGGTTGAAATACTATTAATTATTCGTTTATCAATCTTTATCTTTTGTTCACAAACGAGCGAATCATGGTGAAGTAATTCAAGCAGTAGCTGCCTATCGTCAGCTAATCCGGAAGTAAAATTCATCAACTCAACATCAACAGTCAATTCTCCATTTTCATAATTATCACATAAATCTGCTTTCGCCCAAAAATCTCGAATATGTATATTTGGAGCAGACCAAAGATATACTTCTCGTTCCATTCCACTCAATCGCCACATATCTTGACATTCCAAATAAGACGCATCTGACCAACGATAAACTTCTACAGAAATTTGATTTTCACCCTCAACCAAGTGTTTCGTTATATCGAATTCAATCGGCGTTTTACTATCTTGATTATATCCTAAAAATTCACCATTCAACCAAAAATAAGCAGCAGACTTCACCGCTTCAAACCTCAAAAAAGTTGATTTTTCTTTCCAGTTTTTCGGAATCGTAAACGTCCGTTTATACGAACCAACAGGGTTATAATCATTCGGAATAAAAGGCGGATTTCGTTCAAATGGATAACGGTCATTTACATAAATTGGAACGCCAAAACCTTCGATTTCCCAATTAGCAGGCACATTTATTTCTTTCCAATTAGAGGTATCAAAATCAGTTTTATAAAAATCAATTGGTCTATCCACAGGTTTTCGAACCCAATTGAATTTCCATTTTCCGTTTAAAGATTGATAAAAAGGCGATTCCTCCCAAGCTTTTCCAACTTTCGATTTATCATCAAAAATCATAAAATTAGAACGAGGTCGTTCTTGTCCGACATTGAAAATTTCGGGGTTTTCCCACCAATTGTCTAATTGATTCTCTAAATTCATTATCATTAAAATTGAAGTGAGAAAAAATAAAAAATCATTTTACAATCTTCAAAACATAATTTATCATCACTTTATGATTCTACTCGTATAAACCCAATTTTTGTGTTTTATAGTAATAAAATACATACCCGAAGTCAATTTCTCTACAGGAATAGAAAGCGGTTCACCTTGCCAAAACAACTCTTCAACTAATGTCATACTGGTTGAATGAATTTGAATTCGAGCAACTCCTTCAAAATTAGTTTCAGAATGAATCTCAACTATTGTAGCTACTTTTGTGGGATATACTTTTATACTTTGATTTTTATTTTGACTGATGATTTCTATCCCCTTAATTAGAGAATATTCAAATGCTCCATCAAAATCAATTTGCTTTAGTCGATAATAGTTAATTCCAGGAAGAAAATTTTCATCTATAAAATTATAGTTATTTATTTCAAGGCTTGTACCATTTCCTTCTACAAAACCAATCATCTCCCAAGTTTCTCCGTCTGTACTTCTTTCAATTTCAAATCCTTTATTTTGCAATTCAGTAGCTGTTTCCCAATCTAATGTTACATTATTATCTGTAGCTGTTACCTTAAACTCAGTAAGTTCAACAGGTAATACAGTAAAAGATAAGTTAGTAGTAGTCCTATTTGAAGAACCATGATTTTTTAAGGAACTTGATGATCCTACTCCATATATTACATCAATATCACCTAATGCATTGTAATCAAAAGTGTAATAATCACTTGATGAACCAGTTAAATCTCTGGTTACACTTACTGTTCTTACCCCAGCATTTATTGTATTACTATTTACTGTTAGCGAACTTGTAAGTACAAAACCTGAACTATGATTTCCAAGTTTTCTTTCTGTTGGCACACCTCCGTCAATAACAATTGAATAAGTGCCATTCATTTGGTTATTTCCAAAGCCAATAGCATACCATTTGGTTTCAGGACCTTCCATTACTATCGTTGCTTTATTCGTGGAGTTATCCAGTGTAATTGTAACTTGAATATTTCCATTACCAAAATTAGCAGTTGTTGTTGCTTGTTTTTGTGCAGCGTAAGTAATATTAACTAATAAGCAAAGAATAATTGAATACAAATATTTCATAATAAAACGTTTTTTGAATGAAAGTTTAGTTTTGTCTTTCTTAATAATGAAAATTCTATTATATATAACTTATTAGTTAACTATAGACAAGTACAATTCTAAAAATCATATTATATCTTTAAATATACATTTTACTTTTCAAAAGTTATAAATTTTCATTTTAGAATTTCCTCGCTAATCGTACTAAACCTGATGCTTTCACTATTATTTCCGAAACTCCTTTCTCCAACTTCACTATTTCAGACTGTTCTATTTCCCCCAAACAATTCCAAACTGTTAATTCAAAATCGCCCTTATTTTCATTTTTAATAATAATATTTTCTGATAATTTCGCATTAATCAAATCAATCGTTCGACTACTATCTAAATTCACAAAAACATCCTCGTAAACTCCCATAATTGAATGATTATTTTTTGTCGTTTTTAGTATAGGATAATTCGCTAAAGGGTTTTTAGCAGTGAATTTTCCACTCAAAATTGTATCTGCATTTGCTTTCCAATATTGCAAATAAAATTCCACCATTTTTAAATGGTTTTTCGGATAATTACGTAAGTGAATCGACATTTGTGGAACACCAAAAAAAGCATTCAAAACCTCTAATGCAGCAATTTCTACCTGTTCTGTCTCATGCCACTTCAACATATCAGAATGAACGGCTGTTTCTCCACAAAGTAATTTCACATCAGTGATACGAATACGATTAGAAACAACATCATTTGGACAATCAAAAGCCCGAAACATATTTCCAAACTTTCGCATTGTTGGTCCAACATATTGTTGACGAAATTCAATGGCAATATCTGACTTAATTGCTCTTAAAGCTTCCATTACATCCGTTAATAATCTATCAACAGCTTCATTAACATTCGCATAATCTCGACCATTTTCTTTAGTCAAAACGGTTTCGGGATAAACTCGAAAATCATCAATAAAATCTAACTTAAAACAATCCAAATTCCATTCTTTCAAAGCCGAAGTATATTTACCAATCAAATATGCTCTAACTTCTGGATAACGTGGGTCAAAAACTGGTGCCCAACGATGATTTTCTGTCAAAAATTTTCCTTTGAAATGTTGATACGCTTCAGATTTTGGTCCACAAAAAGGGACAGAATACCACAAGCCGAATTTCATTCCCGTTTGATGAATTCGTTCTACAAATTCAGCCATATCGGGAAAGCGGTCAGGATTCCAATCTCCTGTATAATCATAGCCACGATTGTTGTCCATTGTTTGCCAACCATCATCTAAAATAATGAGTTCATAGCCCATTTTTGCAGCAATAGTGCACTCTTCTACCAAGATATTTTCGTCCAATTCTTGATGAAATTGATACCAAGTAGAATACAAAGGAGCTTTCGCTAAATCAGGTGTCGGCGAAGGTTTCAGATGCTCAAAAGTTGCCCACCATTTAGATACATCTTGTAAAGCTTCCGAATATAAAATCCTTCTTGTATCCACTCTTAATTCCGCTTCGTAAGTCGTAATTTCAGGATGTCGTTCACTAAAAAACGTCAAATGACAATACAAAAAATTATCTTCCTCCCGCAATAAAGCGTTCATATTCAATAAATTAATCGCATCAGAACAAGCAAAGGTTATCGCATTTGTATCATCATGACCAAAAACAGAAATCACTGGAGAATCCACCGAAATTCTTGATTCTAAATGTTCTAATTCCCAATCGTATTGTTGCCTTTTATCATGTAATGCACCACTTTTCCAAACTCCATTTCTATTCAAAGAAGGTAATCGCCAACGCAATGTAATTGGCTCAGGCGTACTTGCTTTAGAAGCGTTAATCTTAAATTTATAAGTATAAACACCATTTGTTTCGTCTACTAAGTCAAGACTTGTTTCAAAGGCATTATTCTCATCAAATAATGATATTTTAGGAAAATTATTAATCAGTATTGTCCTATCCATTTTTATCTATTTTCAGATATCGGATGTCTTGAAATTATCCGACATCTTATACTATCTTATTTCAGTTTCATAATAAGTCGTTGCATCTTTCAACAACATATCCAGTTTCTCCTGTTCTTCTTTTAGTCGAGTATCACTCCAGTTCAAATAATTCTTAAGGTCTCCTACCACAGCATCTCTAATAATTCCGATACTTTTAATATCAAAATATAATCGACCAGTTCGACGTACAAAGAAATCTTCTAAACTATTCACCAACTCAAAATATACCGTAAACCAAGCTTCAGCCCTTGCTAATGAAATCTCTGCAACCTCATCATTAAAAGTGGTCATTTTTTCCAAAATCATTGCAGCTTGTTTACCATAAGTTGTCGTCAAATACCAAGCGTGATACTTTTCTAAACCAAGTGAAAGCACTGTTTTTTCTAATTCATTAATATAGGATTGTACCGCAGTTGCATCTTTTAAACTATTTAGCGTTAAGTCAATATTGCGAGTTTTTGACGCTCCAAAATTTTCTTCTAAACGTTTATTCACCAAATCAACAATTCGTTGCGACATCTTACGATAACCCGTTAATTTTCCACCAGCAATTGAAATCAATCCAGTTTCTGATTGAAAAATTTCGTCTTTTCTTGATAACTCAGAAGGCGACTTTCCATCTTCATGAATCAAAGGACGCAAACCAGCCCAGTTAGAAATAATATCACTTTCTTCCACTTCAATATTCGGAAATCCATGACGAACTGCATTCAATAAATAAGTTGCATCAGCTTTTGTGGCAACAACTCTATTCAGACTCGCTTTATAGGTTGTATCTGTAGTTCCGACATAGGTAACTCGACCTCTCGGAATTGCAAAAATCATCCGTCCATCAGGAATATCAAAATAAATTGAATGCTTCACAGGTAATTTCTCATGTGGAAAAACGATATGAACCCCTTTGGTCAAATGTAAACTTTTGCCCTTCAAAGAATGATTCACTTTACGTAATTTATCAACCCAAGGTCCACCAGCAGAAACGACTTCTTTTGCTTTTATTTCAAGTGATTCTCCAGTTAAAATATCGGTACATTTTACACCCTTTACTTTATCATGCTCATAAATAAAATCATTGGCTTCACAATAATTCAAACCAATTGCCCCAAAACGATTAGCGGTTTTCATCAATTCAATCGTCAATCGAGCATCATCCGTTCTGTATTCCGCATAAAAACAACTTCCTTTCAAAGTGCTTTCATCCAACAAAGGTTCTTTCTCTAAAGTCTCTGTTTTAGATAACATTTTACGTCTATCTTCTGACTCAACACCAGCCAAAACATCATAAACCATCACACCAAACGAAGCAGCTAATTTACCATAAGTTCCATTTTCTACAATTGGCATTAACATCTTTTCAGGTAATACCAAATGCGGTGCTAATTCATGTACAATTGCTCGTTCAGTTCCTGTTTCTCGTACCAAACCAAACTCTAATTGCTTTAAATAGCGCAAACCACCATGAATCAATTTGGTCGATTTACTACTTGTCCCAGAAGCAAAATCCAACTTTTCAATTAAAGCTGTTTTCATTCCTCTTGAAGCAGCATCCAAAGCAATTCCACAACCAGTTACACCGCCACCAATCACCACTAAATCGAAAGTATCAGTTGTTAATCGTTTCAAATCTTCTACTCTATTCGTTGCCGAAAACATCGTAGATTTATCTATGCTTTTCATTATTTTTTATTTATAAACATCTGATAATTGGACCTGTCGGATTTTTAAAAACCTGACAGGTCTTTATTGTAAATTAATAA
>CAZEOC010000155.1:0-8623 GCA_964513525.1 uncultured Saprospiraceae bacterium
GGCTTATGAAAAAGGAGCAGTTGTCTGTCGCGTAGCACCAAGCTTTATTCGCTTTGGAAATTTTCAAATTTTAGCTGCAAGAAAAGATGTTGAAAATCTGGAAAAACTCACCGATTACACCATTCGCCACTTCTTTCCAAATATCGAAAGTGGAACAAAAGCTGGTTATTTGGAGTTTTTCAAAACCGTTTCTGAACGCACTTTGGATATGATAATTCATTGGCAAAGAGTTGGTTTTGTGCATGGCGTAATGAATACGGATAATTTGTCAATCTTAGGTTTGACGATAGATTTTGGTCCTTACGGTTGGCTGGAAGGTTACGAAAAAGGTTGGACACCAAATACAACTGATCGACAAAATAAACGCTATCGTTATGGTCAACAAATTGGTGTTGGACTTTGGAATTTGTTTCAATTGGCGAATGCTTTATATCCTTTGGTAGAAGATGTAAAACCTTTTGAGGCAATTTTGGAGCAATACAAATCAGCTTATGCGCTGAAATATCCAAAAATGATGCGCCAAAAATTAGGTTTATTTTTGAATGAAGAAATTGATTTTCAATTGATTGCAGATTTGGAAAACAATTTAGAAATGGTTGAAACCGATATGACGATTTTCTTTAGAAATTTGAAAAATATTAATCAAAATACCATTATTAATGATGATTTTCTTCAACCAATTCAAGCTGCTTTTTATGATGAAAGTTTACTAAATGATAAAATAAAATCAGTTTGGAAAACTTGGTTTGAACGATATGTCGAACGATTAAAAATAGAAACGGCAACAGATTCTGAAAGAGTCAAATTAATGGATTCCGTCAATCCAAAATATGTTTTGCGAAATTATATGGCTCAGTTAGCAATTGATGAAGCGGATAAAGGCGACTATTCATTAATAAAAGTATTGCATGAAATGCTGAAAAAGCCTTATTCGGAACAACCAGAATATCAAAAATGGTTTGCCAAACGACCAGAATGGGCAAGACATAAAGTCGGTTGTTCGATGTTATCTTGTAGTTCGTGATTTTTTTTAACACATAGGTACATAGAAACATAGTTTTGATTTTAACTACGTCAAAATGTACTTGTCGGAACATTTCAGCAAGGCTGAAATTAAAACTATGTTTCTATGTACCTATGTGTTAATAATAAATATCCGTATTTGGCAACCAAGTTTGAATTTGTTGTTTTGTATTTTCATTAATATTATTCCCAGCTAAGTATAACTTCTCTAAAGTGTTTGCCAAATTATGTATCTCAAAAGGTAAATTGAAAAGGTTGCAATTCGTAAGGTTTAAGCTTTTTAAAGTATTAAAATTTCCAATTGTTGGTGGAACCGTATCAATCTCATCAATGATAGTAATTGCTTCCAAAGTATTGGCTAAACTTAGAAGTTCGACTGGAAATTGATTTGCATTTGTATTTAAAACGATTGACTTTAAGTTGGTCAAATTACTAATCGAAATTGGCAAATCAATAGATTGAATTTGGTCTTCATCTACTCTTATAATTAGACTTTCTAAACTATTCAAATCTCCAATTTCTTCTGGAATCGAATTGATTTCACAAAAGCTAAAACTTAATGATTTTAAATTTGGAGTGCGATATATATTTTCTTGCAATCTATCAGAAACTTCCATTTCAGCTAAATAAATAGTTGTTAAACTATCTGCATATTGAAAGAAATTGGGCGTTCCGCCTCTCATCGTCACTTCGGACATTTCAAAAGACCTTAATTTGTCCCATTGATTATTAATATTAGGAAATCGAATAATCGGCGTATTATTGACTTTGAAATGTTCTAAACTGGATAGATTTCCCCAATTTGTAAAATCCGTAACATTCATGTTTTTCAAACTCAGTTCCTTCAGGTTGACTAATTGATATAAATTACTTGGCACATTAACATTGTAGGCATCAGAATTTTCATAAATCATATTGAAATTTTCTAATGCTCGAGTTCCTAAAACGTCAGGAAATTGAGTGACATTAAACAAACTCAATTCTTTCAAATTAGGCATAGAAATTAATTCATACGCCAAAGATGTTTCCATCAATTCATTATTTTTGAATATTTCTAAATTTGGAAATGCCGTAATATTACTGGTCATGACTTTGGAGGATAAACGAGTGACAGAAGGCATTGTCGGAATCTGATTAAACCTGTCCATATCACATTTATAAATCATATTTTGAACACTTGTATACGGTGCTAAATTAGTTGGTAAATCTATTGGTTCGGCTTCGCAAGGACATTTGATTTCTAAAGCAACAGAATTAATATCTGTTGTTTCATAAAAAGGTTCGAAAGTATCGCAAACTTCATCTACAAGCGGTTCTGCAATTGGAGCAACTTTACAAGCAGAAAGGCAAAATAGACCAAATATTAGAAGTAAATGTGATAATTTCATAGTTATAATTTTAATTTAGAAGATAAATTATCAGTGTAAACTATAGTTGAATTGACTTGTTCAACGGAATAGATTCATCTCGTGGATAACACTTGAATTTATAAAATAAAAATGATAACTTGTTTATTATAAGACAATTAACACTAATTTTTTCTTTCATCAGTTAATAAAAATCAATCTTATGAAACATTTTTTTACAATCTTAATGCTACTTTACTTTGCGTACAATTCCAATGCTCAAACTTATGTTCCTTTTCCGACTTCGGCTGATACGGCGGTTTGGTTGCAGCGAGCAGGAAATGTTAATATCAATATGGGAGCAGCTTTTACTGTTGAACTAAGGGCTAAAGGCGATACTATTTTTGATGGTAAAGTATATACAAAAATTTATTATAATAATTACTATTATGCTTCTATTCGAGCGGAAAGTAAAATCATCTATCTTCGGGATTTAAATTCTTATAATATTAATATTGATACTATTTTATATGATTTTAATATTCAAGTTGGAGATACGGTGAAATGGTTTGGTACAGAAAATTTATTTGAAAAACCTATTATTTCATCAGTTGATAGTATTTTAATTGATGGTATTTATAGAAAAAGGTATGAAATTAACTCAATCAACAGCCTCCAACCATTTTCTATTATTGAAGGTATAGGAAGTAATAGCGGATTACTTCCACTTTACAATACATTTGAAAGCTATCAAGAATTAGTTTGCTTTACTTTGAATGGAAGTACAATTTATACAGAACCGGGCAATCCAACTTGTATTGTTTCCACCAATCAAATCAAACAAACCGACAATATTTCCATCCATCCAAACCCGACAAGCAGTATTTTAAATATTCAATTTGAAGATTTTGAACAAAGAAATTTTGTGATTTATAATCAATTAGGACAACAAGTTTTGAGTGAAATTTCGAATGAAATGAATGTGATTCTGAATGTCGAATTATTACCGAAAGGCTTTTATGTTTTAGTGATTCAAACGGAAAAAGGAAGATTTACGAAGAAGATTGTGAAGGAATAGAAATTGGAAAAACTTATCAAGTTATCGGACAGTTTAAAACTGTCCGATAACTAATTAAAGTAGAAAACTACTGCTGCTGTGAAAAAGCAAAGGCTAATTGAGTTTTCATTTCCTTTGGTAATTCTGGTAATTCAGAGCGAGGAATCAGCAAAGTTGAAATATTATGCAAATCTTTGAAAACGTGGTGCTGCACTGCAGTTTTATGTAAATATTCGTGACCAGAAGAACCGCCAGTTCCTACTTTTTTACCTAACATTCGCATCACCATTTGAGCATGACGATAACGCCAAGTTGTCAATAATTCATCAATATCCGTCAAATTGAATAGCAACTGATACGGTAAATTTAGAATCGGTTCATCTCGATATAATTTTATGAAAAGTGCGGCAATTGTAGCTTCATAAGATAAACGCAATTCGCCACTTTTTACCTTTTTATCATGTTCTTCTTTATTCAAAACTGCTTTGAAATAAGTATCCGTTCCGCCTAACATTTTTAAACGTCTTTCTTTGTCGTGTTCACTCAAATAATCCGAAGCCATAATTGCAGCTTTTTCTTTTTTAAGCATTTTTTCAACGGCTTCTTCGTAATATTTTAAAAAGTCAAAATCACCGAATTTGATAAATGGAATTCTTTCCAACCAACTCTCAACTGCTTGAAAAAGTGTTCCTTTTTCATAAATTTCATTCAGTTGTTTTTGTTGTTCTTCTTGAAAAACCGATGCATAATGATAATTATTATAAGTTAATCGATTTTGCTCAGGTAAACCTAACATTGCTTCAATCAATCTAAATTGAAAACTCTGAAAACCGGAAGCTGGAAATAAATAACCACGGAAATCTAAGAAATCCAAAGGCGTCATCGTTTCCATGATTCCAATTTGCTGAATTAATAATTTCAGAATCTCTTCCACACGCTGAAATCGTCTGACAGCAATAGAAATACTTTGTTCATCAATATTATCATTCTGAAACATTTTCATGATAGAATCCAACTCATGTATGATTTGCTTAAACCATAATTCATACGCTTGATGCGTAATGATAAAAAGCATTTCCTCATGTGCAGGAGTTTCTAATTCATCACTTCTCAATTCTTGTGCATTGAGAATTTTATCTAAACCTAAATAACTGTGATAATGTATAGTTGTATATTTCATGGTTTTATATTTCTAAACTCACCCCTAACCCCTCTCTTGAAAGAGAAGGGAGCTTCACTCAGCTTTGCATCTTGTATCAAGTTGAGAATTAAAGCCCATCTTTTTTGAGAGAGGGGTCGGGGCGAGTTCAATTCTTCTCTAAAAATTCATCTGTAAAATGCTGTCGATGCTTTTCTTGTGCAAATTTTTTAGCATTAAACTCCTTAGATTTTCCTTTAGGAATAGATAAACTTTGCCAATTTTCGTCTTGAATCATTCTACCAATAAAAACAATCTGTCCAACATGATAAGCATAATGTGCTAATTGTCGATTAATCGCTTCTGTAATAGTATGACCTTGATTTCTAATGTAAATTATTTGATTAAAATTTTCCTCATTTATAGTTTCCAGTGCAAAAAATAATGTTTTCCAACCAGCTTCCCATTTTTCCAAAAATTCAGCTTTGGTTTTAATATCTGCATTGAACTCTTCTTCTCGTTTTCGCCATTCTTTTTCACCATCAGTAGTCAAAAAATCTGTCCAGCGAGATAGCATATTTCCCCAAAGATGCTTAACAATAATCGCAATTGAGTTACTGGCATCATTATATTGCCAAAATAAGTCAACTTCATTTAATTGTGTGAAAGTTTTATCACCGAGCATCTTATAATATTCAAATTGTTTGGTTACACTTTCTAAATAATTCATTTGGTTCATCAATATCAAAGATTAATAATTACATTTCCTATTTTTTCTCCTGTAAGTACGTATTCATAAGCCTTAGAAATATCTTTTAATGAATATTCTCGGTCAATTATTGGATTGAATTTTTCTGTTTTCAATAACTGAATGATATAAGGTATCGTTGTATATTTACTGTAAGGTATAGGAAAAATCACTTTCTTTTTTGTGAATGAAGTGAGTAAAGGATAGAAAATATTTTGAGCAAAAGGTCCTAATTCTGAAGAAATATATACGCCTTCTTTCTTCAATATTGGTTTACACTTTCCGAAAGTACTTTTACCTACAGCATCAAAAATATAATCAAATTTATCCTCACTTGTTGTAAAATCTACCTTTGTATAATCATAAATTTTATCTGCACCCAAAGATTGAATTAATTCGATATTATCACTATTACAAGTCGCTGAAATTTCGACATCAAATTGTCTAACAAATTGCAAAACAGCGGAGCCAATTGCTCCAGTCGCACCATTAATTAAAATTTTTTGACCAGGTTTAATATCTACTTTATGAATAGTTGAATAGGCATAATGCGCACCTTCCAAACTTGCAGCAGCTTTTTTATAATTTATATTTTCAGGAATATGAAAAACATCTTTAACATTAACGGTTGCAAATTCCGCTTGCGATTCCGAACCAATATCGTCAAAACCAAAGACTTTATCCCCAATTTTAATTGAGTTCACCTTCTCCCCTACAGCGACAACTTCACCAGCGAAATCTGTCCCTAAAATAATCTTTTTTGGTTTAAAAAAACCTAAAACGAATCTCATAATGAAAGGCTTTGCTTGAAGGTTTGCACAATCAGTTCTATTCACAGTTGCTGCAAAAATCCTCACTAAAACTTCATTGTCTTTAGGTATCGGTTGATTAATCGTTTCAATTTTTATTTGACTCGGTGAACCATATTTTCTGCGTATTGAAGCTTTCATGTCTGTCTTTATTTTATGAATGACCTTTTACAATTAGATTATTCCACATGATAAAAACAATTTATTTTCTGCTAATCTTTTTTCTCCTAAAGTAAAGTTTCTTTAGATAGAAAATTATAAAAAAGCTTCAATACATCACTATCGACATTAAACAACTTCAAAACTTACCGTTTCCATTCCTTTAATTTCCACAGAAATGGCTTGTCCAGCTTTAATATAAATGGCAGAAGTTGCTGCACCAGCTAAGACAATCATTCCTTTCTTTAGACTTTCACCATATTGATTCGCTAATCTTGCTGCAGCAACAAATGATTCTAATGGATTTCCTAAAATTGCATTAGAAGAGCCAGTTTGTACTGTTTCATTATCCACTTTTAAGTCAATATCTAAATCTTGTAAATTAGTATCCGCAGCGAGCCAATCTCCAATGACATAACCAGCCGAAGAACAATTATCTGCAATAACATCAGTTAAAGAGAACTTAAAGTTTTGATACCGAGAATCAATGATTTCAATTGCTGGTGCAACACTTTCGATATAATCAGTTACTTCTGTTAATGAAATAACTTTATCAATATCTTTCTTAATTAAAAAAGCTATTTCTGGTTCTACACGAGGATGAATGAATTTATTAAATGATAATTTACCTTTATTCTCACAAATCATCTGATTCATCAAACGGCCAAAAATCATATCGTGAACACCCATTTGTTCCATTTTCGCCTTACTTGTAAAACCCATTTTAACACCAGTCAACTTTTCTCCACTTTGAATTTTTAGTTCAATTCCAGCTTTTTGAACCATATAAGCCTCATCAATACTTAAGTTACAGCTTTCAGAAAGTTGAACGGTTGCATTAGCAGATACTTCAGCATTGTTTAATTGTTTCGCTGCATTTGTTATTATATCTTGTTGCATTAGTTTTCTATTTTTAATAATATATTTAATATTTAGCGACTTAGCCTTTTTTTAAAGTTAAGTTTTAATATTCTATTTATAAGTCTAAGGCTTTCAATAGTTTATCTGCATTAAATAATTCGTCAATATTCAATAAATGTGTTTCAAATGCATCTCTTTGAAGTTGTGTTGCAAATGATTCTAAGAAGAAATTATTTCCTTCCTTAATTACATAATTCAAAAGGAAAAAACGAAATGCTTCTTTCAAAAAGAATATTTCTGGTCGAGTTAAGGGATAAACAGAATGATAAGATTTTAGAAATTGAATGAATCTATCTTCCATCATTGTGGTAACATTATAAGTAAAAAGAGTTTTATCTCCAATATCAGAAACAACTCGACTAATAAAATAAAAATCCGCCATTCGACTACTCATTCGAAACCAATCGTAATCCCAGCGAGAAAAGAATTTATTTGTTGCGGTAACAGAAAAATTCCCAATATTCCAATCCACAAAAACAGGAACGATATCAAAACCTTTTGCATTAATTTTATGCGTATTATTTAAAAAAATATCACATTGCTTTTTAATCAAACTTTCTTGTTTTGGAAATCTCTCTTCTACAACTTCTAATAATTCATTAATATCAGAAGTCATATTTTTAGAGAAAGGAGGTAAAGTATGACGAACGGTATGACAAGCTTTATGAAAGTTAGCAAACTCAATTCCTAATTTATCAATATGATGCGATTCTAAACGTTGTGGCATTTTATTTTTAATGCGAATCGGACGATAAAAAACAACCCAAGCATCTACAATGTCATTCTGAAAACGATGAACGAATAATTGATTTCCTTTCATCAAAGCCCGAGATAGGAAATTCTCATATCGAACGGGTAAGTTGTTCGATAAAACATTTATAATCTGATGGTCCATTACAAAATGCTCAAATTTTCCGAAATAAGAGAGTTTTGCAATAATCGTTTCTCCGTCTTTTAATTTTATTCTATAGACATGATTGGTAGAAACCATCGCACTAATATCCGAAATTCGACTTATCGATCGAGTGCTATCATACGCCATCCAAGCATATCTAATTATTGTTATGAAATCCAATTTTTTTTGAATTATAAATGATAAGTGATGCGTGATAAATTGATTGAAACGATTTATCATTCATCATTTATCACTCATCGTTTTAAATAAGCAATTGCTTTGATTTCAATTAATAAATTTGGATGTGGCAACTGATGTACGGCAACAGTTGTTCGAGTTGGGCCAGTTTCATGATTGAAGAAAGTTCCATAAATTTCATTATAGCCTTTGAAGTCTTTCATATCTACCAAAAAAGTCGTTATATCTACCAGGTTTGATAAATCTGCACCAACACTTTTTAGCAATTCACCAATATTTTCAATAACTGCTTTAGTTTGTAAACGAATATCTAATTCCCAATTTCCGTT
>CAZEOC010000156.1:0-8606 GCA_964513525.1 uncultured Saprospiraceae bacterium
GATTTCTATTGCAAATTCTGTTTTAGCGTAATAAAAGAGAGATATCGGACACCTAAAAGGTGTCCGATACCTATACATCTAAACCACCTAAATATAAAAAATGAAAACAATTCTAATCACCGCTTACGCTATCAATCCTTACAAAGGTTCAGAAGATGGAACAGCTTGGAATATGACAACTCAAATCGCAAAACATTGTAAAGTGATTGCGATTACGAGAGAGAATAATCAAGAACATATTGATAAATGGTTGGCTGAAAATGATTTGGAAGGGAAAGAAAATTTAAGTTTTGCTTATTTTGATTTGCCATATTGGATGCGTTTTTGGAAAAAAGGTGGAAGAGGTGCTTTATTGTATTTCTATATGTGGCAATTCGGCATTGTCAATTTCATTAAAAAGCAAAAATTGGAATTTGATATTGCGCATAATCTAAATTTTCATTCAGATTGGACACCAACTTTTCTTTGGCGATTAAAAAAGCCATTGGTTTGGGGACCAGTTGGACATCATCATAAAATACCAAAGGAATATTTAACGAGTTTCTATGGTAAAAAGCCCTTTTATATGGATAGTATAAAATGGTTTACTAAACTATTCTTTTGGAGAATTGACCCTTTTCTTAAAATCGCCAAACGAAAGGCTAATAAGATTTTAGCGATTAATACAAGTGTTGTCAAAATGATGCACTTAAAAGCCGATAAAGCTGTCATTATTCCTGCGGTTGGTTCAGAACCTATTAATCAAGATTTTCAAAAATCAGAAACTGAATTTAATATTTTATCAATTGGTCGATTTGTGCCGCTTAAAGGATTTGATATTACAATTAAAGCTTTTACTAAATTTTACAAGCAACTTTCTGAAACAGAACAAGCGACTGTAAAATTAAGATTAGTCGGAAAAGGACCTTATCAAAAACAACTCAAACAAATGATTGAGGCTTACCATATTCAAGATGGAATTGAAATTATAAATTGGGTAGAACGTTCTGCTTTATCTTCTATTTACGAACAAGCACATTTATTCTTTTTCCCTTCACATGAAGGTGCAGGAATGGTTGTTCCAGAAGCTTTCTCTTATAGAGTTCCTGTTTTATGTTTTGATAATTATGGTCCTGGAGAATTTATTACACCAGAAAGTGGAATCGCTTTCCCCTACTCTACTTATGAAAATTCAATTGATGAATTTTCAAATGCTTTATTAGAGTTATTTAAAAATAGAGCACAATTAAAATCAATGGAAAAAGGAGCTTTAGCACGTTATGAATCCTATTTTGATTGGGAAATAAAAGGAAAACAGATTGCCAAGATTTATGACGAGATATAATTTCTCTTCCAATTTCAACTTAAAAGAAACCTATCATAAATTATCGAAACTATGATAAACTGGTCAACACCTTTAGTTTTAGAGAATGAATATGTGAAATTAATTCCATTAGATAAATCACATAAATCTGCACTTTTGGAAGCTGCTGCTGATGGTGAATTATGGAATTTATGGGTTACTTCTGTACCTTCTAAAGATAAAATTGATAATTATTTAAATACCGCATTAAACGGAAAAAGCGATAAAAAAATGATGCCTTTTGTCATTATTAATAAAGCAAATGATGAAATTATTGGTTCTACTCGATATTGTTCAATTGATGAAAAAAATCGACGTTTAGAAATAGGTTATACTTGGTATGCAGCAACTTATCAAAAAACTAAAATTAATACAAATTGTAAATTGCTTTTATTGCAAAATGCTTTTGAAAAATGGAATTGTATCGCTGTGGAATTCAAAACACACTTTTTTAATTATCCATCAAGAGCAGCAATAACAAGACTTGGCGCAAGACAAGATGGGATTTTAAGAAATCATAGAATTGGAGAAAATGGTGTTGTTAGAGATACGGTTATTTTTTCAATCATTGAAAGTGAATGGAAAGCAGTGAAGCAAAATCTTGAATTTAAACTCAATAAAAAATACTGATTATGATTTCATCAGAATTTTACAAATGAGTAAATAATAATATTAAAATGAAAGAATTACCAATAATGGAGCAGTTTTACACCATTCAAGGAGAAGGTGCTTTTCAAGGAAAGGCAGCTTACTTTATTCGTTTAGGTGGCTGTGATGTTGGTTGTGTGTGGTGTGATGTAAAAGATTCTTGGGACATTAATGCGCATCCAAAATTGAAAGTTGATGAAATAGTAGCTACTGCGAGTCAATATCCTGGAAGAATTGCCGTAATTACAGGTGGAGAACCTTTGATGCATGATTGTTCTTATCTGACTGAAGCCTTGCATAAAGCAGGATTTGAAACGCATATAGAAACTTCTGGTGCGC
Organism: uncultured Saprospiraceae bacterium; assembly: GCA_964513525.1. GTDB lineage: Bacteria > Bacteroidota > Bacteroidia > Chitinophagales > Saprospiraceae > CAWVWD01. The sequence goes on from CAZEOC010000156.1 coordinate 2,330, forward strand.
ATCCTTTAAGTGGTGATTGGGATTGGATAACTTTCTCTCCAAAAAAATTCAAATTTCCAGTAGATGGTTTTTCGGAGAATGCACAAGAATTAAAAGTTGTCATCTTTAATAAATCTGACTTTAAATGGGCAGAATTATATGCAGAACAAGTTGGAGATAATTGTCGATTGTATCTACAGCCAGAATGGGATAAAGAAGATAAAAACTTACCATTAATCATTGATTATGTTAAAGCAAATCCACAATGGCAAATTTCACTACAAGTTCATAAATATATGGATGTTCCATAGTTTTTTATAGCAAAATTAGTCGTTCAATAAAACTCAATTGACTAAATCTAAAATTATGGGAAAAATCATTAAAAATATTGGTGAAATAGATAGAAATTTGAATAAAGCTGAAATTGAAGCTTTAGCAAAGGAACATGCATCAGAAATTCTGGACAATGAAAACTATGATTTATTAAAAGTTTTCATTGAATTCAAAAGATATGAAGCTTATCTAAAAACCATGATGAATTCCATCAAAACTGCAACTTTAAAAAAAGCAAAAACTACTAAAAAAGACGATTTTGAATTTGCAAATGTAAAAATATCTGTTTCAAAATATCGAAAATTTGATTTTTCAAATGACAATCAATGGAGTAATATTAATTATGAATTTGAGTATTTGAAGAAAATCAGAAAAGAAAGGGAAACCTTACTAAAATCCATTACAACCGAATCTGAACAAATAGTTAATAAAGAAACTGGTGAGGTAGAAGAAGTATTTGCTCCAAAAGTAAGCTATAAAGAAGTTTTGAAAATCACTTTATAGGTTCAAGATAAATCTATAAAGTGATTATTCTACATTTTAATAAAAACACTTTAATTTTTAAATATCAGATTATCCAAAGAATACTTTCCGCCTCCATTAATAAATATAATTATATAAGGAATCAAATATAATAAAGCAGATTCCATTCCTTCTAATCCATCTCCGATATGTATTATAAATACAGCAACCAACATGGTAATTATTAATGGTATAGTTACTAAACGAGTAAATAAACCTAATATCAATAAAGTCGCACAAACTAATTCTGCAAAAACCGCCAAAGTAAGAGAAGCTTCCACACCTATTCCAATTGGGTCTCCAAATTTAATTTCACCGTCTGCAAATAATTTTTCTTTTTTACTTATTCCGTGATTCATTAACATTAAACCACCGAAAGTAATTCTAAGTAATAATAAACTGATATCTGAACCATTCGCTGTAAGACTATTTTTACTTAATAATTTCTTTATCATTTTTTCTATTTTAAACTTAAACTTATAATTATTTCATTAAAGGAACTCAATCAATAAGTTAGGAACTTACTTCTTAATATTTATTCCTTTAAATTATTATTCCAACAAATATAAAAATTATTATTTTTACAGCTAAAGTAGCTAAGTTCAAATCTAAATATATGACATTCAAATATTTCTAAAAGGTTTTTGAAACTTTCATAATAATTTGCTACTTTTGCACTCGCTTTTGATAAGAGTAAATTATTTACAAATTGAAAAAGCGATTAAAACTATTTTTTATTTAATAAACAAGTAGAATGCGTCATTACGAAACAACTTTTGTTATTGATCCTGTCGTTCAAAAAGAAGATTTGGAAAAGCTTTCTGAAAGCTTTATCAACCTTTTGAAAGAAGAAGGATCTGAAATCGTACATGTTGAGAAGTGGGGTTTACGTCAGTTAGCTTATCCTATCAACAAACGTTCTTCTGGTTTATATTACACTGTTGAGTTTTCTAACGAATCTGGCGATTTAATCGACAAGTTAGAGTTAACTTACCGTCGTGACGAGCGTGTTATGCGTTTCTTAACGATTGCTTTAGACAAGTACGGAGTTAAGTATAATGCTGACAAACGTGCTGGTTTAATCGGTAAGAAAAAAACTGAAAAAGCAGCAGACGCTAAGTAAATCAGAATTAAAGGCGAGGTGATACGCCTTTGGGATAATTTATTATTTCAAGAAAGATTCACGAGACAAATAAATTTTTTTTATCATTAAACGAGGGCTTACAACCATGGCAAGTAGAGACGATATTAAGTTTCTTAGTAATCCGAAAATCGGACAAAAGCGTAAGAAGTATTGCCGCTTTCGTAGATTTGGTATCAAGCATATTGACTATAAAGATGTTGATTTCTTGATGCAGTTCATCAACGAACAGGGCAAAATCCTTCCTCGCAGAATTACGGGGAACTCACTCAAGTATCAACGAAAAATGGCAACCGCTATCAAGCGTGCCAGACATTTAGCTTTGTTACCGTATGTAGCGGATCTTTTAAAGTAAACTTATTTTTAATTGATGCAGTCGCATCACAAAATTTTAAGCAATGGAAATTATTTTGCTAAAAAATGTTGACCGACTTGGCAAAGCAAATGAGATTGTAACGGTAAAAGACGGCTTCGGTCGTAATTACTTGATTCCACAGAAAATGGCTATTGTTGCGAACAAAAGAAATCGTGCTACGATTGACGAACGTATTCGCAAACAGCAAGAAGCGGAAGCAAGACTTATCGAACAGTTCAAAGCTACAGCAGCTAAGTTGGACGGACAAACACTTAAAATCGGAGCTAAAGCTGGAACAAGCGGAAAGATTTTCGGTAGTGTTACAAATGTTCAAATTGCAAATGCAATTACAGAATTAATCGGTGAAGAAATTGACCGTCGTAAAATCACTTTATTAGAAGAAGTTAAAAACTTAGGCGAATATGTTGCTCAAGTAAAACTTCATGATGAAGTAGAATTTAATGTAAACTTTGAAGTTTATGCAGATTAATCGAAAGATAATCTAAAACATAAGTACAAGCGTTGAACGTCTTTTGATGTTCAACGCTTTTTTATTGCTTTTTCTCAAAATTCTCATTTTACAAATTTCAAAAAATCTATTTTAGGGAATAGACAATAAATAAGCTCCCCAAATTTTGCGAAATTATTTTTTATTCAGACGAGATAAAAAACGCAGACATAACCGTAGTTACGGTGAGTATTTTTCACGAAGTATGAATGAAAAAGAACGAGTAAAATGGGTAGATTATTTGTTTTCTATTCCCTAAATCTTAAATTTGATAATAATTAATCAACCTTTAAAAATAATTAGCCATGCAAAATCAAATCTTTCATCTTGAAGATAAAAATCGAAAAGTATTCGGTTTTAATGAAACACAAGTCATTTTCAGTTCAAAAGGACATGATACATTTGAATCTCTTTTAGCTTCGACAGAAAAAAAAGGACTTTTGGAAAGTATCAAAACTATTAATATCGCTGATATTCAAAAGATAGAATTCAATGAAAAATCTGAAAGTTTTATCATTCATTATGATAAAGCAGGAAAAACAAAAAAAGAAGGATTTACACTTGACAATCAAGAATATCGTTCTGAATTAGTTGAGTCAATTGCTAATTTAAAAACCTTAAATAAAGAAGTAACCGAAGAATCTAAAATTCAACCTTTGTTACTTAATCTTTTAGGGATTATTGTTATAGGTGGTTTAACTTGGGTTTTCAGAGGAATTGCTATAGATGCTCAAAATGGTATTGAGTTCGAAGCAACAGGAAGAAGAAGTGGAATTAAGAATTTACTAGCAAGTGGTGCTGAAATGCTTGGACCTACAGGTGTTTTATTAGTTGGTCTTGCTGGAGTTGCCTATGTTGCTTATTTAGCCTATAATCGTTATAATAAACCAGCTTCTAATATTATTTACAATTAATCTACATTAATAAATATATTACTTATAGACTTGATTTGTCTATTCGTTTTCACAAAAGCCTACTATACGCAAATGCAGTTATAGTAGGCTTTTGTATTATAAAAAGATAAGTTTTTTAGATTTTCATGAACAATTCTAATTCTGTTAGATTATTATAGTTAAGTCAATATCTAATCAGTATTATAATTCATTGATGTCTGACCTTAATTTCCTTAACAAATGGCATTATTATAGTTATAAAAAACATATATATTATTAATATAAATAATTTGCAAACATGATGATTACAGGAAGAAACAATGATATTAATCGAATAAATAAATTAAGAAACCTTAATATATTAGATACCCAAAAAGAAGAAGAATTCGATTCTATCACAGAAATTGCTTCTTTTATCTGTGATGCACCAATGTCATTAGTAACACTAATTGATGATGAAAGACAATGGTTCAAAGCTGTCAAAGGATTAGAAGGACTAACGGAAGTTCCTGTGCAAGCTTCTTTCTGTGTTCATGCCATTAATAATGATAATGGAGAAATGATAGTTGATAACTTAACAGAAGATTCAAGATTTGAAGAGAGTCCTTTTGTTAAAAATGCTCCGAATGCACAATTTTATGCCGGAATTAGTATTGAAACAAGTGATGGTTTTCGACTTGGAACTGTTTGTGTTTTGGATACTAAACCTCGCAATTTGACAGATAAACAAATTGGATGTTTACGATTATTGGCGGATTATACTGTAAAATTAATTGAGCTTAAAACGACAAATGAATCTTTAGCACAGAGTCAAAGTTTGCTCGATAGTGTTATTAAAGATTTGAAACAATATGCTTATTCTATCGCACATGATATAAAAGGACCTTTACGTACAATGTCAATTTTTTCTAAATTTCTTATCAAAGAAGCGAAAGATAAATTAAACAAAAAGGAAAAAGAATATCTACATTATATTACCTCAAGTGCAGTTGAATTAAGCAATTATACTCAAAATCTTTTAAAGTTTTCAGAAAGTACACAAACAGAAACAGATAATGCAACAACTGTTAACTTATCTGATTTGATTCAATCAATTGATGAATTATATAATAAAGATAAAGTAATTACAATCTTGCATGATAAAGATTTACCATTAATATTCACTTCAGAGGCTGGTCTTAAACAAATTTTACAAAACATAATTAGTAATAGTATTAGATATCGAAAAACAGATATTCCAAATCCTTATGCAATTATTATGATTACTGCTGATGATGATAATTATATATTCAAGGTTACAGATAATGGAATCGGAATGTCTAAGAAACAATTGAAAAAGAGTTTTGAATTATTTAATAAAAATAAAAATTTCAAAGACAGTACAGGAATAGGATTGAATATTACAAAAAGAATTATCGAAAAAATGAATGGTGAAATAGTGATTGATTCAAAAGAAAATCATGGAACAGAAATCACTTTTACCTTACCTAAAATTATGAAAATGTTGTAATCTTAATTTTTACTAAAAAAAATTATTGCTTTTATAAAATTTCACTTTTCGCCCAATCAATATAATTGATTGGGCGAAATTATTTCTATGAAGGCTTCCAACCAAATTAATATTAAAACTAATTTATATTTACCTATTATAATTGCTAATATAAACAGAATACACCCAATTTTATTTCTGATAAATTTCACAAATAATAGAATAATTGTGCAACTCTATTTAACATTTGTCACTATAAAGTCACGTCAATGTTAACTGAGTTTAAAGTTTTAATTATATGTTAAATCCCTTTGAGTTTTATTAGTGAAGTCATTTTATATTTGTGGTGAAACTAAACCAACAATCGAGTGTGTTTTCAACAAGGAGAATATATTTTCAAATTGTTATATAGATAAAATTGCATTTGCTCATATATCTAACATGCTCAAAAAAAATTAGTTATTATGAAAAACATATTTACATTAGTATTAGCACTTTTCGTAAGTGCCGCTACCTTTGCACAAGGTACTGTTACAGGTAAATTAGTTGACGCTGAAAACGGCGAAGGCTTAATTTCTGCAAGTGTTGTAATTGAAGGAACAACAAAAGGAAGTTTATCTGACTTTGATGGTAATTTTATCATCAGTGATGTACCAGCAGGTACACAAACACTTATCGTTACATATGTTGGTTACACAACAACTAAAGTAACTGTAGAAGTGAAAGATGGTGGTTCTACTGATGCAGGAACTGTACAAGTAGGTTCTTCTGCTATCGGTTTATCTGAAGTAAATGTAGTCGCTTCTGTAGCAGTTGATCGTAAAACACCAGTTGCTGTTTCTACTATTAAGTCAGAACAAATTCAACAATTAGTTGGAAATCAAGAATTTCCTGAGATTTTACGTTCTACACCTTCTATCTATGTAACTAAGCAAGGTGGTGGATTTGGTGATGCACGTATTAATGTTCGTGGATTTGATCAAACTAACGTTGCTGTTATGATTAATGGTATTCCAGTAAATGACATGGAAAACGGTGAAGTTTATTGGTCAAACTG
>CAZEOC010000157.1:0-8523 GCA_964513525.1 uncultured Saprospiraceae bacterium
TATTTATAATCATTATGAATGAAAGATGGACTTCCGTCTGTAGGCATATTTTCCATCATCCATTTTGCTGCAAAATCCATTGTTTCGATTTCGTCTGTTTTCGCCTTTTCATATCGCCTTATCCAACCTTCAACTTGTCTTTTGATATAACCTTCTGGTTTTCCGATATTAATTAGCCCAGTTTCATGAATATCGATTTGATGCAAATCGACCAAATTATCAATCACGGCTTCTGAAATTCCACGAATTGTATCTTTATTTAACTCAATACCTTTTGGAGGTTTCGTCCGTAAAATAATACCTTGAACTCGTTCCATTAGATAGAATTCTGCTCCTAAAACGGTTTCTTCTTCACATAATAGAATAGGTTTCGGAATCTTGTGATAACCTGCTTCTTGTAACATAGAAATCACTCGAAACTCTCGTTTCATATCATGTGCAGATTTGATATTTGCGCCGAAAGGTGGACGACGTAATACAAACTCACCAAGATTTGTATCAATGAAATATGTTAGATTAGAAAAGCCGCTTGGAAACTGTCGAACATTCTTGATTTCACTGAAATCGGTTAAGTGCTCTTTTAGATAAATTGATAATTTATCAATATCTAATTGTTCTCCTTTTCTAATATCGGTTGGTTGGTCAATATTTGGTTGCATAGTTTGATTTTTAACAAATTTAAACATTCATTAGAAGCAACAAAATAAATTGTTAAAATAAAAAAGGGGAATTTTCAAATTTTTGAAAATTCTCCTTTTAAAGATAGTTTGTACTAAATTGTTATACGTTTTTCATAAGTATCAATTTTTGCTTTTATGGTGATGAATTTTTTAATGAATTTTACCATTCTATGCAATAATAATCTCCGATATGTGTAATACACATACATTCACCTTTACGCTGTAGTTTATCTCTCTTTCTTTGAAATGATGAATAAGATTTAGTTACGTGACGGTAACCTCCTTTAACCTCAGATGTATTTTCAATTTTAAACGCTGTAAATTTTTTTAATAACATAATTTATTTTTTAGTTTAATAATGATGATTATATTATTAAATATTATGCCATTTTGTAATATGTTCTGGGTAATTTATTTGATATTAACAATATAAATATATGTGTATTACGAGGTTTAAGCTTTTGGCAAAGAATTCGCTTGATGTAATAGAAAGACACCAAAAGTCACGATAATGAAAAAAATATTTGTTACTAAGATATTTTTAATTCTAAATATCTGCTGTTTATCACTCTTACTTCAAGCCTCTGAAAAGGACTTGTTAAAAGCGCTTGAACTTGCACAAGATTTCTCAATTGAGCAATTATTAAGTGATGCAGATAAAAATACCCACCAAAATTTTGATTTAGCAATTGCTTATACTGATTTAGCAATTGAAAAGGCTAAAGAAGACAATAATCTTGATTCAGAATTCGAAGGATATAAACAAAAAGGACGTGTTTTAGAATTCAATAATTTATTGGAAGAAGCTTTTGTAGTTTATCAAAAGGCGGAAAAAATCGCAAATACTAACAATAAAACCATACAACAATTAAGTATCTATACAGATATCGCCATTGTACTTAGGCGAATGAGTAAATATTCTAAAAGTCGGAAATATCATTTAGATGCGTTAGAAATTGCGGAAGCAACGAATGATAAAGCTGGAATAGAAAATAGCTATTACGGCTTAGCCACACTACATAAAAACTTAGCGAGTTATGATAAAGCGTTGATTTTTTTCAATAAAGTATTACAGTCTGCAAAAGAAACAGGCGATAAAAGTAGAATTCTAAATGCACAGCAATATGTTGCGACAACTTATGCAGCAGTAGAACAATATGATTTGGCGGAAGTAGAAATTGATAATGCTTTTAAAAGTGCAGTTCAATTACAGGATAGTATTTTGATGGGAACGACCGCATTTGACTACGGAAAAATTTTATTAGAACAAGGTAAGAAAGAAGCGGCATTAGAAAAATTTGAATATTCTTTAGATATTTTCAAAGCATTAAAACATTATCCTTTGATGTCGAGAAGTATGTTTTATGTTGGAGAAGTTAATGCTCAATTAGGCAACTTAGATGAAGCAGGTAAATATTTTGAAACTTGCCAATCTTATAAGCGATTTATGTCGCTAAAGAGTGCTGCGGATTTACAATATAGAATGGGACAATTGTATATCAAACTAAATCAAATTGAATTAGCAAAAAAGTCATTTCAAGAAAGTTTAGAATTAGCAGAGAAAAGTAATATCAAAGAGTTTATACAGAAAAGCCATCATGGTTTATATGAAATCTATACAGGACAAGGAGATAAAAGTAATGCTTTAATACATTTAGAATTATCTTCCAGTTACAAAGATTCTTTAATCAATGAAGTTAAATTAAAGACGATTAGAGAATTGAATTTTCAAGAAGAAGTCAGAGCGAGTGATGAGAAAATTGAAAATTTACAAGCTCAGCGACGAAACTTTACGATTATCGGTTCTATTATCGGTTTAGGTTTAATTGTTGGTTTTCTTTTGATTTTACTATTCCTAAATCGACGTTCTAATGAGGCATTAAAGCAAAAGAATTTAGAGATTCATGAACAGAATATAAAGCTAAAAGAATCTAATGAAGTCTTCCAGCAATTTACTTATGTCGCAGCTCATGATTTGAAAGAACCAGTTCGGAATATTGGTAGTTTTATCAGTTTACTGAAAAGAAAATATGGTGATAATTTCAATGATGAAGGTCGAGAATATATGGATTTCGTGATGAATGGTGCAAATCGAATCAATACTTTATTAGTAGATTTAGAAAGGTATACAAGTATTTCAATGGAAGCGCCTGGAAATAAACTAACGAAACCATTAGATAGTATAGAAGAGAGTCAAATTGGTTTACAAAGTATAATTGCTGAAAAAGATGTTACAATCCATATTCAAGATAAATTACCAAATGTTAAAATGGAAGCCAAGCATTTATGTATTCTATTTGAACAATTAATTGAAAATGCAATCCAGCACAACGAGAAAGAAAAGAAAATTATTAGTATTAATGCCATTCAAAACGCTGGCTTTGTTCAATTCTCTATTGAGGATAATGGAATGGGAATTACGAAAGAGCAAGAGTCTAAAATCTTCAATTTGTTTTATAAAGAAAAGAAAGATTGGGGAACAGGAACAGGAATCGGTTTGACGCTTTGCAAAAACATTATTGATAAATATAATGGTGAAATTTGGTTTGAACAAAATGAATTAGATGGAGTAACTTTCTATATGAAATTGCCAGCAGCTTAGAATAATTGATAATTTAGCAGTTTTTGCTGTTAAATTTATCACCTTTAGTTTAATAAAAATGCTTCGCCTATTTAGACGAAGCATTTTTTATTTATAAGAGTTACTTTTCTAAATTTTGATTATAAATCATTACGGCATTATGTAAGTGTTTAGGAGCATTCTTAAAAGTCAAATAAGTTGTTGTATAACTTCCTAGCATAAATATTAAACTTCCAGCAGCTATATTAATTCCTTGTTGAGAATTTTCATCAAAAGGTAAAGCTAAAACCGTAAGAGGAATCACCGTTCCAGCCCAATAAAAGGTTTTTCCAATTGCTAATTTTCGTTTAAATCTTTTAAATTCTTTATAAGCGACTTCATCAGTTTTTAATACTTCTTCTATTCTGTTCCCTTTATGACCAATTCCTTCAAAATCACCTTCTCCAACTTTATACAGATAAACTAATTGCTTTGGTGTTTGGAAAATAGCAAGCGGATTTACATCAGAAACTCGTTCTACTTTTATAGTGATTTTATCTTGCGCAAAAGTAGTGAAGTATAAAATTGAAAATAAGCTAATTAGCATCATTTGCTTTACCATAATTGTTTGGTTTTGTTTAAGAATAAATTAATCAACAAACTAACGAGATAAAATGCTGATTTGTGTATTTATGAAAATTGGAATTGTATTTTTTTAGAATAAAATGAAGTTAGAACACAAAAAAGGCTTTGTCAGATTCGACAAAGCCTTTTTTCTAAGAAACGGCAAAACCTGTATGTTTTCTTAATTCTGGTTCATGAAAACCAAGTACAATTTTATCTTTTGGAACGCCTTTTTCTATTAATTCGTCAGCGATTAAAACATCTGTATTATTCACTTGTAACCAAACTTTTTTATTGATAATGTCGAAATGAAAAATACAATTGTGAATAAAAAGTCCATTACGAAATCCCATCGCAATTAATTGATAATGGTGATTCTCTTTATCTTTTATCACATAATGTTTTACATCGTTTATATTACTTCCATTAAATCGATTTGCATAATACTCTAACAAATCAATAATTGCATCTTCTAATTTTAATAATTTATCCATTGCTCTAATTTTTTAGATTTCGGTTCAAAAACTATAACACTAACATTATAAAATTTTAAAACGTTTATTAACGCAGGTCTTTTTAATAAATCTTCATGTGCTTTTATTGGTATTGCTAAAAATAGTTTTCTGTCGGGTTCTAAATTCTTGAGATGAACATAGTAATTTAAAAATTGCCCTAAAACACCATGAAATTCATAGGATAAAGATTGTCCTAAAAAGCTTTTTATCTCAACCGCAATTTTTTTATTTTCCTTTGTCGCTGCTATTACTTTATCTGCTCCCAAATCAATTTGATAATTTGTTTCTTCATCAGCATTTATAACATAAGGGTCACTTGTAATCGTCCAACCATCATTAGTTAAACTTTCTTTTACAATATTATAATAGACATCATTTGCCATTTTATATAATTTTTTCTTACCAAAAATAACGATTTTTATTAATAATACAAAATCAAAAAAAGGCTTCGCCAAAATTGACGAAGCCTTTCTAAATATATTTTATTCTTTGCTAAAGTTGAGTGCCGTTACCTTTGGGAGATTCCGACTTTTGTTGGAATGACGGACATTATTAAAACTTTAGCTTGTGAATTTATTCTTTAATATTCAACGCTAAACTCAACTCATCCAACTGTTCCAAATCTAATGGCGAAGGTGCATCTATCATCACATCACGACCTTGATTATTTTTCGGGAAGGCGATGAAATCACGGATTGAAGACGTTCCTTGCATGATAGAACACAAACGGTCAAAACCGAATGCAATTCCACCGTGTGGCGGAGCTCCATACTCGAATGCACCTAATAAGAAACCAAATTGAGCTTCTGCTTCTTCTTTTGTAAATCCTAATAAATCAAAGTTACGAGATTGTAAATCACGGTCGTGAATACGAATCGAGCCGCCGCCGATTTCCCAACCATTAATTACTAAATCGTAAGCATCTGCTTTCAAGTTTTTCAAAACTTCGTGGTCTGTTGATGCCATTTTGTGTTCGTCTTCTGGTTTCGGAGAAGTGAACGGGTGATGCATTGCATGGAAACGATTTGAGTCTTCGTCCCATTCTAATAAAGGAAAATCTACAACCCAAAGTGGATTGAAAACACCTTTTTTGCGTAAGCCCATTCTTTCACCCATTTCCAGACGTAACTCATTTAATTGCTTACGAACTTTATCCGTTTCACCAGATAAAATTAATAACATATCGCCAGCTTCTGCACCCATTTTTTCAGCGAAAGCTGCCAAATCTTCGTCAGAATAGAATTTTCCAACTGATGATTTGAAGGTTCCGTCACCGTTTACTTTTACATAAACTAAGCCTTTTGCTCCAATCTGTGGACGTTGTAACCAAGATGTTAATTTCTTAATATCTTTATTAGAATATTCTCCAGCTTGCCCTTTTGCATTAATACCAACAACTAATTCAGCAGCATCAAAAACAGGAAAACCCTTTCCTTTTGCCACTTCGTTCAATTCTACAAAGTGCATTTCAAAACGAGTATCAGGTTTGTCAGAACCGTATAAACGCATTGCGTCGTCATAAGCCAAAATCGGAAAATCAGGTAAATCAACACCTAAAGTAGTCTTGAATAAAGACTTCGTTAATCCTTCAAAAGTATTTAGAATATCATCTCTATTTACAAAAGACATTTCACAGTCAATCTGTGTGAATTCTGGTTGTCTATCTGCACGTAAATCTTCATCACGGAAACATTTTACGATTTGGAAATACTTATCCAAACCGGAAACCATCAATAATTGCTTGAAAGTCTGTGGAGATTGTGGCAAAGCATAAAACTGTCCAGGATTCATACGAGAAGGGACAACAAAATCTCTCGCTCCTTCTGGCGTACTTTTAATTAAAACTGGTGTTTCTACTTCAATGAACCCTTCATCAGCCAAATATTTACGAGTTTCAATCGCTAATTTACTTCTGAAAATAATGTTATTTTGAATATTTGAACGACGTAAGTCTAAGTAACGATATTTCATACGAATGTCATCGCCACCGTCAGAATCTTCCTCAATCGTGAAAGGCGGTGTTTTTGATTTATTCAAGATTTTCAAATCCGTCACATCAATCTCCACATCACCAGTTGCCATTTTCGCATTTTTAGAAGAACGTTCTGCAACTGTTCCTGTCACTTGAATCACGAATTCACGTCCCAAAGTTCTCGCAGTTTCAAATATTTTAGCATCCGTTTTCTCTTCTGTCAAAAGCAATTGTGTCACGCCGTAACGATCTCGCACATCTGCAAATAGCATAAATCCTTTATCTCTTGTCTTCTGAACCCAACCGCAAAGTGTTACGGTTTCGCCTACATTTTCGATGCGTAAATCGCCGCAAGTGTGTGTACGATACATTTTTTCTTAATTATTGAATGATAATGAAATCCCGAAAAAATCAGGATTAATTATGAATTATTAATACTGTCTAAACTCTAATGAGTAGGAATTTATTTACTAACACAAATGGTTATAAATAATTCCTTTTTTGAAATTTGTGGCAAATATAAGTGTTTCAATTTTTAGAGTTGTTTTTTTCGGATAAAAAATCAGCAGGAACACTATTAGTTTCTTTTATTAATAGCTAAAAACAACAATCGATTATTAGACTACACAATTTACAAGTTTGACACGTTATTAAAAAAATGACTATTTTTAACTAAATATTAATTTTAAGTATTCTTTTAAAAAAGAAATTAGATGACTTTTATTTAATATTCAAAACTTAACAATCACATGAAAAATTTATTACAATCCTTTATTTTACTCTTTGCTTTAGTTTTTTTATTTAGTTGTTCTGATGATGAAAGTGGAGCAGGTAATAGTGGAGTCGCTTTAGATAATAGTTTTTCAGGTTCTTGGGCGACATCACCAACTGGAGGAACGGGTTCTTCTTCAGGTGCTGGTTCTGGTGCAGGCTCAGGAACGGGTTCTGGTACAGGTACCGCTAATCCAGCGGGTGTAATTACCGCAGGAGAATGGAATGATTTAGAGAATTGGGATTTCTGGCAAAATACAATCGTTCCAGACTTTATGACATATATTAATGATTGGGAATTTTATCCTGACCATAGAGTAGATGTTAGATTATCTGGTATGACCAGCTTAGCGGATATTTCTATTGAATTATTAGATAATGGAATTTCAGTATGGAAAGCGAAAACCAATAATCAAGGTAAAGCAGTACTTTGGGCAAATTTATATACTAATACGCCAGTTTTTTCTTCTCAATTGAGTTTAAGTATTAATAACGGACAGCAAATTATTAATAATGTGGTTTTTTCTTCCACAGGAGAAAATAATGTCAATTATGTTGGTAATAATTTTGTGAAGACTGATGCTGATATTGCATTTGTAGTAGATGCAACAGGTTCGATGGGAGATGAAATTGAATATTTAAAAGTGGAATTACAAGATGTTTTACTTAGAGCACAAGGTCAAAATCCACAAATGAATATTAATACTGCATCTGTATTTTATAGAGATGTAAATGATGAATATTTAACAAGAGTAAGTCCATTTTCGAATGACTTTTCTACAACTACTTCTTTCATTCAACGACAAGGTCCTGGCGGCGGAGGTGATTATCCAGAAGCCGTTCATTCTGGCTTAGATGAAGCGGTAAATACCTTAACTTGGTCAAATAATACAAAAGCAAAAATTCTATTTTTAATATTAGATGCACCGCCACATAGTACTCCTAGTGTTAAACAAGATATTAAAGATATTGTACAAGTGGCAGCAGAAAAAGGAATCGCTATAATTCCAATTAGTGCAAGTGGAATTAATAACGAAACGGAATTTTTATTACGTTCTATGGCAATTGCTACGAATGGAACTTATGTATTTATAACAGATCATAGTGGAATTGGAAATTCACATTTACAAGCTAAAGTTGGAGATTATGATGTAGAGTTTTTGAATGATTTAATGGTTCGGTTGATAGATGAAGCCTTATTGTAATAGAATCACTAAAATTAATGATACTATAAACTTTGTCGGTTGATAAAGCTGATAAAGTTTATAGTTAAATAATATTACGATAGTAAAAGCTATTATCTTCATTTTCTTTTTTAAATGATTATAAACATACCAATAAAAAAGCGACTTAAACCTTTGGTTTAAGTCGCTTAAATTATTTTATAAAATTATGAAGCCA
>CAZEOC010000158.1:0-8484 GCA_964513525.1 uncultured Saprospiraceae bacterium
GCAAAAAAATAACTGCGTTATTTATACCCGTTTAATTATGTCCAGGTACTTAAAAGGTTTTGAAACAGTGATTTTGATACGTTTTGTCCTAAATAAAAATAGAGCATCAAATTAATTGATGCTCCTTTTTTATACTTTAAATTGCTCTCAAAACTATAATCATAATCAGTTGATAGAAAAATACCAACTGATTATGATTCATCCTATTCTTACTACTCAACCAATAACTTTCCGACATAGAATACGCCTTTGTTAGAAGTTGCTTTGACGATATAATAACCTGCAGGTAATTCTTCTCTTTGAATAGTAACCCTTGTTCCCGTTAAATTATTCATACTCATGACTCTATGCCCTACAGTTGTAAAGATTTCGATACTTGAAATTTCTTCCAAATTTAAACCTTCTTGACGAGGTAAGATTCTGATTACCGTATAATCTGTCATTGGATTCGGGAAAATACTCATTTCGCCTGGCTTAATATCACCTGGTTCACCAATAATATTAATAACTGTATTTGTAATAATCGGTGCAGAATTATCAAAGAAGATAGCTGCTTTGTTTGGAATTTCTTCTCCATCTGGCAATTCTACATTTGGTGTAATTCTGAAGGTCGCAAAACCATGACTTTCAGGCTCATTCGTAGTAGAATCCAGTAAGTTGATATTATCAAATTCCCAAACTAAAGTTCTTTCTCCTTCAATTCTAAATTGGTAAGGATGACTTGCTGCACCTCTTACAAGAGTTGATAAATCTAAATTATCCGGTAATTCATCTCTTAATACAACTCTATTTACTAAGTCATTACCAACATTCTGGAAACGAATCTTGTAAGTTAATACTTGGTCATTTGCAATAAATCCTTCTGGAGAAACCAAAATATCATTCGGGTCAATCGCACCAACAGCTTCGTTTACATCAGTTGCAATATCATCAGTTGCATTACAATCTGTTTCATCACTTGCTATAGTAGCAATTACAGTTAAGTTTTCACCGATAACTGCAGTTGCAGAAATACTATCTTCAATATAGATGGTAAATTCTTGTCCTACTTCCATTGTACCGATATTCCAAGTATAAGTATTTCCAGTTTTCGTATCCCAAGGTAAAGATGCCGATAATACCACGATGTCAGCATCAAAAGTTGTTGTTACAATTGTATTAGTCGCAGGTTCTGTTCCATCATTTCCAAAAGATAAAGCGTATAAACTTTCAAAACCAACACGTAATGAAGTCGTTGCTAAATCAACATTCAAATCAGGACTTTGACAAGCTGCTGTGTCTGCAAAGTTATATCCACAATATTCGTTTCCTATACCAATTACATTTACGGTATGAGAAAGAGGAGCACAAGAAGGTTTCCATGTTTCATTATCAACTTGAGTTACGGTATATGTTCCTGGCGCTAAATTGAATTCATATTCTCCATTATCATCTGTAAATACTTGTCTATTTCCTGGAGTAACCGTTACGGCTACATTTGGAATTCCATCTTCACCATTATCTTGTGTACAGTTTAAGTTTTTGTCATTATATACTTTTCCACAAAGTTTAGAACCAAAGTCTTCTGTGATTACAAAACAAGTATCAACTTGAGTTGTGCCAAATACCTGAACAATACCTGAAGCCCATTCGATTATCATAGAATCCATCTGAGTTGCTTCGCCTAAACCGATTAATGTTTTTAAATCATTTTGTCCACCAGTTCCACCACCAGTTAAAGATGATAATTCACGCATTTGCCATTGTTGTACACCATTAACAGTCGTTAATACTTTGATTTTTGTACCAAAAGCAGAAGCATTTGTATTTGTACCGACTAAAGTAATACAAGCTTTAGAAGCACAAGTACTATTATTATTCTTATAGAATAAGTTAGCTTCGTCATCATGATTGGCAACAAATAAATCTAAATCTAAATCATTATCAATATCTCCTAAAGCTAAACCAAATGAACGACCAGCATCTTGAGTTGCTGAATTAGTGGCTAAAGTGAAAGTACCATCACCATTGTTTGTATAGAAAGTATTGTCTTCATCGGCATCATTAGACACTAATAAGTCTAAATCCCCATCATTATCAGTATCACCCCAAGAAGAACCATGTGAGTTTCCAGCAGTTGTTACAACTACACCAGTAGTTACTTTAGTGAATGTACCATCACCGTTATTTTGATAAAGGAAGTTAGTTTGTCCACCTGAATTGGCAACAAATAAATCTAAATCCATATCATTATCATAATCACCCCAAGAAGCGCCTACAGATTTTCCACCATCATTAACAATATCGCCTGTTGTAATTTGTGTAAACTGACCACTTCCTTCATTTTTATATAAGTAGTTATTTTCATCACTTGTATTGGCAACAAATAAATCTTGGTCACCATCATTATCATAATCACCCCAAGTTGAACTTACAGAGAATGAAGCACCAACTACAAGAGGAGAATTTGTAACTTCTTCAAAAGTACCATCACCATTATTATGGTATAATTTATTGAAACGAGTTGGGAAATAATCTGTAATGAACATATCTACATATCCATCATTATCATAATCTGCCCAAGTTGCACCGTGTGAATAACCATTATAATTAACAATAGGGTCATTTTGAATACTAGTAAAGTTTCCACTTCCTTCGTTTCTGTATAAGAAGTTGTTATACCCAATATTGTTAGAAACATATAAATCTAAATCCCCATCATTATCGTAATCACCCCAAACACCAGAAGTAGAAGGTGCTAAATCAGTAACGATTGGGTTGCCAGAAGTTACTTTTGTAAATGTTCCATCACCATTATTATGGTATAATTCATTTAATTGGTCTAAATCATAATTAGGAACAAATAAATCAACAAACCCATCATTATCATAATCTCCGAAAGCCGAAGCCCAGTTATCTTTGCTATCCGTAATTAAAGGAGAATTATCAACTTTAGTGAATACAGTTCCTGGAATAATACTATCATAACTAATTGTCACATCAGATAAATCAATTGGACAAGAATTATCACTCCACATTACCCATAAATCATAAGTATCAGCGGCTAAACCATTAATTGTATAAGAATTTTCTCCTGCATTAATACCAGCAGCAGTCAACGGACAACTTGTACCATCATTATTACCAGTAATCGTACCTTGAGCAACATTAGCTGCAGTTGGCGAACCAGTATTATAATCACTTATTTTATAAATTTTTCCAGTGTAATTATTAGAAACATACATTTCGTCGTTACCGTTATCATCTCTTGCGCCCCAAATAGCTCCATAACCTCCTGGAGTTGGTAAACCATCAACAGTTACTTGATTAACAGTTAATGTTTGTCCAACTTGAATCGCATTTAAATCAGCGGTATATAAAGTATTATGCTTCGCAGAATAGATTTTATTATCAATGATGATGAAATCTACGCCAATACTTTGAGATAAAGGTGTCGTCGTTTCAATCGAGTTTGTATTTAAGTTAATGTGGTATAAATTAGTACCAGCAGTAATCATTAAGTAATCTCCTAAGACACTACCATTATTTGAACTAACGCCTAAAGAAGCTAATTTGAATGCTTCCCCTTCAGAATCGATTTTGATTAAATCCTTATTAGCGATTGGTGTACCCAATGCATCAAAACCAGATGAAGTAGCAATACCATAGATAAAGTTATCAGAAGTACGATAACCGATTGCATTAATATTAAATCCAGTATTATTACCAATAGGTAAGTAGGTATTTGTTAGAATATCTAAAACAAACAACTGACCTGGACCATAATCCGTCGAGTTAATAACTTGATAAAATCCTGATTGACAAGGAAATGCATCTGCAACACCCGGATTAATAACCGTTTGATTAACTGTCATATTAGATAAGTACGGATAAGTTGCACCACCATCTATACTAAATCTTACGCCTGTTTGACTTGGTTCGACATCATAAGTAAATGTGATTGTTCCAAGTTCAGCACAGTTCTCATTTGTACTTGTTGTAGAAGTAACATTAGGTGTGACTGCGGCATTGATTGTTTTACTATCGATACTAACAGGAGATGAACCATCACCCCAACGAGCCCAAACATCATAGGTTCCTGCTGCTAAATTAGGAATTGTAAATGAACCTTGTCCTGCATCAAGTCCAGGACTTGCAAGTGGACAACTTGTTCCATCATTATTTCCAGTAACTGCACTCGCTCCTACATAAATTGCAGTAGGTGTAGTGGTTGTATAATCATCAATTCTATAAATATATCCTGTATTATTATTAGAGAAATAAAGCTCTTGTAATCCCGTAGAAGAATTTGTTGCAGCCCACATTGCTCCATAGCCACCATTAGAAGGTAAAGAATCCACAGTGTATGAATTGACAGTCAATGTTTGTCCTGACTGTATTGTAGTCAAATCGGCAGTTCTAATAGATGAACCAGACCCAGAATAAACCACATCATCAATAATAACCATATCAGAACCCATATTAGTAGTTGTTGCAACGACTTCATCAATCACTCCAGTTGTTAAATTGAATTTCGTTAATCCATTTTTTCCAACCCATAGATAATCTCCATTAACCGCTCCTGATGCTGAATTCAAATCAACATTTGCGATTAAGAAAGTCTCTCCTTCTGAATCGATTTTGATTACATTACCTTTTGCGACAGCTGCTCCTAAAGCATCTGTACCTGCAGAAGAGGCAATACCATAAATGAAATTATCTGATGTACGGTATCCAACTGCATTAATATTGAAACCTGAAGGGTTTCCAATTGGTAAAAATGTACTGGTATTAATATCTACAACGAATAATTGACCTGCTCCGTAAGATGTTGAATTAATTTCTTGGTAAAATGCAGATTGACAAGTGAATGGATCTGCAACACCAGGATTATTAACTGTTTGATTAATAGTCATACTTGAACTATACGGATAAGTTAATCCGCCATCAATACTGAATTCAACTGATGTTTGATTTGGGACAACATCATAAACGATAGAAATAGAACCATCATTTAAGGCACATGTTTCATTTTGTTTTGATGTTGAAATAATATTTACTGCTGAAGAAAGTGAAAAAGTTCTTAATAAACTTTTCACTTCAAAGTGAATACCTGCAGAACAATTATTATTAAATAAATAGTCTGTAGTAGTAATCTTGCTATTCGTTAACTCATTTTCTCCTGCAAACATTGAGAATCCCATGAATAGGAATAATGTTGAAAATAAGATTTGTTTAAATTGTGTAGATGTAGTTCTTTTCATGGTAAAATTTATATTATTATTTGTTTTGAATTGATAAGTAGTCATTTTTTATTTATTGTGTTGATTCATTTGATATGATTAAATATTGAATGAACCATTTTTAATTTTTTCTTATATAATTTTCTTTAATACAGATAATACCTATATTTCAAAAAACGCCCCAATAGATTAAGTTGTTGATAATCAATGTGTTACAAAATGAATAATTTGAAATTTTGTCCATTTTGGGATTTTGTTTCTATCTGGGACAAACAAAGGCAACCGAATAAATTCGATTGCCTTCATTTAATCTCACTACTTAAAAAGAATATTCATCGTACTTAGGGAATTGAAGTTGTTTTTATTCTACTATTAATTTCCCGACATAGAATACGCCTTTATTAGAAGTTGCTTTGACGATATAGTAACCTGCGGGTAATTCTTCTCTTTGAATAGTAACCCTTGTTCCCGTTAAATTATTCATATTCATCACTCTTTGACCTATAGTTGTAAAGATTTCGATACTTGAAATTTCTTCCAAATTCAAACCTTCTTGACGAGGCAAGATTCTGATTACGGTATAATCTGTCATTGGATTCGGGAAAATACTCATTTCGCCTGGCTTAATATCACCTGGTTCACCAATAATATTAATAACTGTATTTGTAATAATCGGTGCAGAATTATCAAAGAAGATAGCTGCTTTGTTTGGAATTTCTTCTCCATCTGGCAATTCTACATTTGGTGTAATTCTGAAGGTCGCAAAACCATGACTTTCAGGCTCATTCGTAGTAGAATCCAGTAAGTTGATATTATCAAATTCCCAAACTAAAGTTCTTTCTCCTTCAATTCTAAATTGGTAAGGATGACTTGCTGCACCTCTTACAAGAGTTGATAAATCTAAATTATCCGGTAATTCATCTCTTAATACAACTCTATTTACTAAGTCATTACCAACATTCTGGAAACGAATCTTGTAAGTTAATACTTGGTCATTTGCAATAAATCCTTCTGGAGAAACCAAAATATCATTCGGGTCAATCGCACCAACAGCTTCGTTTACATCAGTTGCAATATCATCAGTTGCATTACAATCTGTTTCATCACTTGCTATAGTAGCAATTACAGTTAAGTTTTCACCGATAACTGCAGTTGCAGAAATACTATCTTCAATATAGATGGTAAATTCTTGTCCTACTTCCATTGTACCGATATTCCAAGTATAAGTATTTCCAGTTTTCGTATCCCAAGGTAAAGATGCCGATAATACCACGATGTCAGCATCAAAAGTTGTTGTTACAATTGTATTAGTCGCAGGTTCTGTTCCATCATTTCCAAAAGATAAAGCGTATAAACTTTCAAAACCAACACGTAATGAAGTCGTTGCTAAATCAACATTCAAATCAGGACTTTGACAAGCTGCTGTGTCTGCAAAGTTATATCCACAATATTCGTTTCCTATACCAATTACATTTACGGTATGAGAAAGAGGAGCACAAGAAGGTTTCCATGTTTCATTATCAACTTGAGTTACGGTATATGTTCCTGGCGCTAAATTGAATTCATATTCTCCATTATCATCTGTAAATACTTGTCTATTTCCTGGAGTAACCGTTACGGCTACATTTGGAATTCCATCTTCACCATTATCTTGTGTACAGTTTAAGTTTTTGTCATTATATACTTTTCCACAAAGTTTAGAACCATCTTGTTCTGTAATTACCAAACAAGTATCTGCTTGTGTTGGGCCAAATGCTTGAACAACACCTGAGCTCCATTCTACTATCATTGAATCCATCTGTATTGCATCGCCTAAACCAATCAATGTTTTCATATCATTCTGTCCACCGATACCGCCTCCAGTTAAAGATGATAATTCGCGCATTTGCCATTGTTGAACACCATTAATAGTTGCTAAAACTTTAATTTTTGTTCCAATAGCATTATAGTTAGTATTTGTACCTACGAAAGTTAAACAAGCTTTAGAAGCACACTTTCCTCTTTCATTCGTATATAAGAAATTCTCTTCGTCATCGTGATTGGCAACAAATAAATCTAAATCAAAATCATTATCAATATCAGCCCAAGCCACACCAAACGATTTTCCTGCATCTTGTGTAATTGAATTACCAATTTCAGCAAAAGTTCCATCTCCATTATTAGAATACAAGAAGTTATTTTCATCCGCATCATTAGAAACCATTAAGTCCAAATCACCATCATTATCATAATCTGCCCAAGAAGAACCATGTGAATTACCACCTACTGTACTAATTATACTTGTTGTATTTTTAGTAAATGAGCCATCACCGTTATTTACATAAAGGAAGTTATTTTGTCCACCTGAATTGGCAACAAATAAATCTAAATCCATATCATTATCAAAATCTCCCCAAGATGCGCCTACTGATTTTCCACCATCATTAACAATATCGCCTGTTGTAATTTGTGTGAATTGACCATTTCCTTCATTTTTGTATAAGTAGTTATTTTCATCATTTGTATTGGCAACAAATAAATCTTGGTCACCATCATTATCATAATCGCCCCAAACTGCACTTACAGAGAATGAAGCACCGATTACAATTGGAGAAGTGGTAACTTCTTCAAAAGTTCCATCACCATTATTATGGTATAATTTATTAAAACGAGTCGGGAAATAATCTGCAACAAACATATCTAAGTAACCATCATTATCATAATCTGCCCAAGCTGCACCATGTGAATAACCGTTATAATTAACAATCGGGTCATTTTGAATGCTGGTAAAGTTTCCATTTCCTTCGTTTCTGTATAAGAAGTTGTTATAACCAATATTATTAGAAATATATAAATCCATATCTCCATCATTATCATAATCACCCCAAACTCCAGATGTAGAAGGTGCAATATCCGTAACAATAGGATTACCAGAAGTTACTTTTGTAAATGTTCCATCTCCATCATTATGGTATAGTTGATTTAACTCATTTGTTGCATAATTTACTAACAATAAATCTGTATAACCATCATTGTCATAATCTGTAAAGGCAGTAGACCAATTATCTTCATTTCCACTTAAACCAACGGTTGCATTATCTTCTTTTGTGAAAACTGAATTAGGGTCGTATGCTAATGAAATACTTGGTAACTCTAAACCACAAGCTCTATAACCTCCGACCGTAATCTGAGCAAAATCACCAGATGTGAAATTACTATTCATATATAAATTGAATCTCAACTTAACTCTATTAGCAGAAGTATTTGTAATACCTACTAAACC